>DASQHW010000081.1:0-2259 GCA_035631895.1 Acidimicrobiia bacterium
GAACACCTATCCAGCACAACGACGGCGAGACGCGGCTGCGCACCAGCATGTCGCGCACCACCTGCGGAAACGCGGGCGAGGACGCGCAGGTCGGCGTGAGCACGATGCTGAGACCGGGGATGCTCGGACCGGGCGGGGCGTTCTCCCACTCGCCGAGCTGCGCGAGCACCGTGCGCACCATCGCCGCATCCAGCGCACGCGAGAGACCGGCCTCCTCGACCACCTTGCCGATCGCCTCGCCGGCATGAAGGTCCGTCGACCCCCAGTCGACCACGCAATCGAATCCGACGATTGCGTCGGTCGTGAGGTGCGCGATCGGTGTGCACAACATCGGGAGGCGCGGCTCTTCGAGGAGCCGGGCCACGGTGCGTGCAATACGCCGGTCCTGTGCGAGCTCCCGACGCAGATCCTCGCCGAAGAGCTCCACCCGGCCTCGACCCAGCCGCTTCGCACGATACGCGGCGACGTCCGCGTTCGACAGCAACTGGTCGGCGGACAACGGGTCCTCGCCGCGCGCGGTGGCGATACCGATGCTTGCGCCGATCTCCACTTCGTGGCCGTGAATGTCATACGGCTCGCTCACGTGCGCGAGAAGGCGGTCCGCGACCATCGACGACTGCGTGACGGAGTCCATGTCGGCGCAGCAGACGACGAACTCGTCGCCACCGAGCCGGACGCACACGTCTCCGTCGCGGATGGCGCCGCGCAGCCGCTGCGCGACCTGCACGAGCAGCTCGTCGCCTGCGGCGTGCCCCAGCATGTCGTTCACGCGCTTGAAGCCGTCCAGGTCGATGAAGAACACCGCGACGCCCCCGGCGCCGCGGCGCGTGCGGGCGAGCGTCGCGTTGAGCTCCTCGACGAGCAACGCGCGGCTCCCGAGGCCGGTCAGGCGGTCGTGGGTCGCGTCGTACTCGAGACGCTCCTCGAGCCGGCGCCGCTCGGTGACATCCTCGAACGATCCGAGGTAGCCGGTGAGCCCCCCGTCGGCACGCTGCAGCGCAACCCACCGGGCGCTCACCCAGCGCAGCTCACCGTCCGGCGTCGTCAGGCGTAGCGGTGCCGGGAGCGTCTCCACCCCGTCGGCCGCTCGTCGCATCTGCGCCCGCAACTTCTCGACGTCACCGGGATGGAGTGCGCGCCACCATCCGATGCCCAACGCGTCGGCGGCGCGGACCTGCGTGATCCGTTCGAACGCGGGATTCACGAAGACGCACCGGTCTTCGGCATCGACCTCGCAGATGCCGATCGGGCTCTCGGTGACCAGCGTGCGCCAGCGCGCCTCCCGTTCGAACACCGTATGGTCGGCGACCCGCACCAGGATGCCCTGCACCTCCGGGTGGGCGAGGAGGTTCCGGAACGCGAGCGTCTGGGAGTGCCAGCCGTCGAGATCGTTGCGCACCCGTACCCGCACCTCGATCTCGACGCCCGCCACCTCGCGGCACTCGACCAGGGCGTTCCCGACCGCCGGATGATCGTCGGGATGCACCCAATCCGCCATGCGGGTGGTGAGATCGTGAGCCCGGCCGAACCCGGCCTCGAGGCCGTGATCGCCGAGCACGAGCCGGGGCCGGAGGTTGACGTCGAGGATTGCGACGGCTCCGGCGAGGGCGCGCAGCACGTCGGGATCCCGGACGTCGAGTGGTGGATGCTGGGCGTCGACCGCGGGGACCGCGGCGACTTCGGGCACCGGGGCCATGTCCGTACATCGGCAGCACATGCGCCGCCCCTAATAGCGTGCGCCACATGACCACGACGTTTGCCTCACCCAAGGACCTGCTCGACGCGACCGGCACCCAGCTCGGCCCGACCGAGTGGATCACGATCACCCAGGACCAGATCAACAAGTTCGCCGAAGCCACGCTCGACAATCAATGGATCCACGTGGACACCGAGCGCGCCAAGGCCGGTCCCTTCGGGGCGCCGATCGCGCACGGTTACCTGACGATGTCACTCGCCTCACACTTCCTCGGCGAGCTGGTGCGCGTCGGCGGGATCTCGATGGGCATCAACTACGGCGCCGAGAAGGTGCGGTTCCCGTCTCCGGTGCCGGTCGGCTCCCGCCTGCGGGGCCGCGGAGAGCTGCTCGACGCCAAGGAAGTGCCGGGCGGCGTGCAGGCGACGACGCGCATCACCATCGAGCGCGAAGGCAGTGAGAAGCCGGCCGCAGTCGTCGAGGCAGTCTCCCGGTACCTCACGTGAGCGCGCGTGGGGAGGTGGGTATCCCGCCGAGCAGCAAGCGGGGCCCGAGCGGCCCGGCCG
>DASQHW010000082.1:0-7059 GCA_035631895.1 Acidimicrobiia bacterium
TAGGAGTCGCACGCTCCGCACACCGCTAGGCCGGGCTGGTGTTCGAGCAGCGTGACGATGCCCTCACGAACCAGCAGGTTGTCCTCGGCGACCACCACCCGTAGCGGCATGTCTATGCGACCGGAGGGAGCGGAGCGCGGAGTCGACCCTGCGCTGTCGTCTCCATGGAGCAGGACCCTATCGGCCTTCGCGGGGCGGTCGGCTACAATCTCCCGGTTCCCGCAACGGCCCCGAAGAGGCAGCGCGCATGTACGCAGTGATCGAGAGTGGCGGAAAGCAGTACCGCGTGGCGGAAGGTGACCGGCTCGACGTCGAGCGCCTCGACGGCGACGAGGTGACGCTGCGCCCGGTCATGGTCGTCGACGGCGACGCCGTGCTCGCCACGCCTGCGCAGCTGGGCAGTGCCGCGGTGACGGCACGAGTGGTCGGCGCCGCGCGCGGTCCGAAGATCAAGGGCTTCACGTACAAGAACAAGTCGAACCAGCGGCGGCACTGGGGCCACCGGCAGCACTATTCCACGATCGAGATCACCGGGATCACGAAGGACTGACGATGTCGAAGAAGAAGGGTGCCGCTTCCTCGCGCAATGGTCGTGACTCGAACTCGCAGCGGCTCGGCGTGAAGCGCTACAGCGGCCAGACGGTGACCGCCGGCACGATCATCGTGCGCCAGCGTGGCACCCGTTTCCACGCCGGCTACAACGTCGGGCGGGGCGGCGACGACACGCTGTTCGCAACCGCCGACGGCGTCGTGAAGTTCGGCAACCGCCGCGGCCGCAAGCTGGTCGACATCGTCGTCGCCGACGCCTAGGGATTGGTTCTGCGACTGTCGGCGGCGGCCCGTGCCCGGAGCCGTCGCAAGCACCGATGAGATTCGATCTCGCCTCCGCGCGCGCGGCGGCGGCCGAGGACCGTACTGCGATCTGGGTCGGTGCATTCCTCGCAAGCCGCGGCAGCGACAACGAGGTGCTCGCCGCCGCGCTCGCGCAGGACGAGCATTGGTGGCTGGGCCCCGTGGAGGTGCCACTCGACGATCTCGTGCGTCTCGCCGGACCCGAAGACGACGCGCTGGTGCCGATCGACGAGGAGGAGTGGGAGGGCGATGTCGGCGACATGGCGGAGAGCCTCGAAGAGGGCTGGGAACCGCCGCCGCTGCTTGCCGAGTACCAGGACGGCCGCTTGCTGTTGCAGGACGGCAACCATCGCTACGAGGCACTGCAGCGTGAAGGCGCCCGGGTGGCGTGGGTGCTGATCTTCTTCGACGATCCCGACGCGCGGGACCGATTCACCCGCGAGGCATTCCCGCGGGACTGAACCTGCGAAGGCGCTCGTGTCAGCGCGCGGGTGCGAGGCCTTCGGGCAATGCGTCGGCGTGCACGATCGTGAGTGTCTTGGTCGTGCGCGTGATCGTGACGTAGAGCAGGCGCAGCCCGGCACGGTTCGCGGCGACGAGCGAGGACGGTTCGACGACGACGACGTGGTCGAATTCCAGACCCTTCGCGCTGGCCGGATCGAGGACCGTCACGGGCGCGTCGAGGGCGTCGGCGGACCCTGCGGTCGCGCCGAGGTCGGCGAGCGCCTCGACGACCGACGAGTGCAGCGTCACGGGCGCGATCACCGCGACGGTGCCGCCTTGCGCGAACGCCACGCGTGTCTGGCGAGCGGCGACCGCGATCAGCTCGGGCGCCTGCGCAGCGACGAAGCGCGGCTCTTCGCCCGTACTGCGGACCGACACAGACGGTTCGACCGTCGGCGCGGCGACCGCGAGAAGACGCGAGGCGACGTCCATGACCTCGGCGGGGGTCCGGTAGTTGATCGTCAAGGTCACGAAACGCGGCGGATTGTGGGTCGGGAGGTGGGCGAGCACCGCATCCCACGACGCAAGCGCACCCGGCTTGCTCGCCTGGCCGGGGTCGCCGACGATCGTCATCGAGCCCGAGGGGCAACGCCGGGCCAGCATCCGCCACTGCATCGCGCTCAGGTCCTGGGCCTCGTCGACGAGCACGTGCCCGAACGTGCGGGGCTCACCCGGCGCCTCGTGGCCGTTCGGCGACGGCTCGCCGAAACGCTGCGCGAGCGTCGCGGCATCGGCGTAGCCGCGCAGTCCGAGGTCGTCGAGCACCCGGTTCGCGGTATCGAGCGCGTCGTCGCCGTCGCGGCGGTGCCGGCGTTGCTGCCTCGCAGCTTCGGGCGGCCCGAGCAGCGCGTCGGCCTCGTCGACGAGCGCGCCGTCGCCCTCGGTCCACGCGACCGCTGACAGGTCGTTCTCCCGGTGGCGATGCAGGCGTTCCTGCTCCTTGTCGTCGAGCACGCCAGCGGCGGCGGATCGCACGAGCGCTCGAAAGCCGAAGAGGTCGTTGATCAGCTCGGCGCCCGACAGCGCGGGCCACATCCGCTCGAGCGCTTCCCTCACCTCGGGCCGCGATCGCAGGCGCGAGCGCAGCTCCTGGTCCCAACCCGGCGGCGGGTTCTCCCCACGCGCGAGCGCGCTGGCGACCGAGACGTCGAATGCGCCGTCCCGGTCGAACATGCTCGTGACATTGCTCACCTCGGAGAGCGGCGCACCTCGCTCGTCGCGCCGTTCGCGGAACGCGCGAATGGCGGCGCTCTTGTATCGGGATACGAGGAGGTCGAGGATCCGCCGTACGACGTACGGGCGTTTCTCGTTGTGCGTGCCTCGGCGGCGGCGTGCGCCCTCGACCGCACGGGCGGTGTCGCCACGCGAGAGTCGCACGCGGAGCCCGTCGATCAACACGACGAGGTCGTCCCGGAGCGGCCGTTCGCGATCGGCGACTGCGGCCGCGATGACCTGAGCCATACGCACGTCGCCCTTCAGCTCCGCGACTTCCGGCGTGTCGACCCCGTCGCCACGCAGCCGCGGCTTCAACCCGGTGATCGTGGACAGCTGTACGTCTTGTTCGCCGAGCGACGGGAGCACGTGCTCGATGTAGCGGAGGAACACCGCGCTCGGACCGATCAGCAGCACGCCCTGCGCCGCGAGCCGTCGCCGGTGGGTGTAGAGGAGGTACGCGGCGCGGTGCAGTGCCACGGCGGTCTTGCCGGTGCCCGGACCGCCGGCCACGACGAGCACGCCGTGAATGTCGGCGCGGATCGCCTCGTCCTGCTCCGCCTGGATCGTCGCGACGATGTCGCCCATGCGGCCGGTCCGGTTGCGCTCGAGCGCGGCGAGCAGCGCGCCCTCGCCCGCGACGTTGAGACCCTCGTGCTCCACGGCGTCCTGGTCGAAGACCTCGTCGTCGACGCCGATGACCTCGCGGCCCTTGCGGGTGATGAGGTGGCGGCGACGCACGACGCCCATCGGTTCCACGGCGGTGGCCCGGTAGAACGGTTCGGCGACGGGCGCCCGCCAGTCGATCACGAGCGGTGTGTGCTCCGCGTCCTCGACCGCGAGCCGGCCGACGTACCAGCTCTGGCCGTCCTCCCGTCCGATCCGGTCCATGTCGAGCCGGCCGAACACGAGCGGTGCCTCGCCGATGTCGAGGTCCGCGAGCCTGCGCTGGGTCACGTCCCAGGCGATGTCTCGCTCGAGCCGGGCCTGGTGCGTCCCCCCGGCCCGGACGTCCGCGTAGGCGGCTCGGACCCGTTCCGCCGCGGCTCGCATCGCCTCCAGCCGCGCGTAAGCCCTGGTGACGTACGCCTGCTCCTCGGCGACCTCGGTGTCAGCCGTGGGACGCTCGGGCAAACGATCGTGCACATCGCTCCCCGGGTTCGCGGACGAAATTCGGGATGGGTCAGTCTAGTGGTTTCACCGACCTTTCCGGCTCGGGTCACGAGGTCGCCCGCGTAGTCGCCGGCCGGCGGCCGCGAGGCCCGCGAGCAGCGCGGCGCCCGCCGCGGTGCCGGCCGCGTCGCGCACGCCGCCCGTGCGATGCCGCGGCGGGGGTGCGGTCGGTGGGGGCGGTGGCGGTCCGTCGTGGTGCCTGCGCGCCTCGGCTGCTGCCAGGTCGTGGCACCACTTCCATGCGATCGCCCCGGTGACGAAGGGCAGCGTGAGGCAGAGGATCCGCAGCACTGTCGTGACGTTGGGGATCGAGGCCCTTGCCTCCTGGGCGACGACGTCCTGGCCGCCCGCGATCAGGAGCACGGTGAGGAACGTGATCGCGCCGATCCCGATCGCCGTACGGACCGGACGGTCCCGGGGACGATCGAGCAGGTGGTGTGACCGCCGGTCACCGGTGACGCGGGCCTCGAGGAAGGGCCACGCGTACAGCAGGCCGAAGACCACGCCCGGGAGGAGCACCCCCGGCCAGAAGACCTCGGGCACCGAATAGGGGCCGATATGGAGGTACCACGGGGGCACGAGCCGGAGCGCACCTTCGAGCCAGCCCACGTAGTAGTCCGGCTGGGCCGCGGTCGTGACGGCGGCGGGCTCGTACGGACCGTACAGCCACACCGGGTTGATCTGGGCGAGGCCGCCGAGCAGCGCGCAGACCCCCACCACGAAGGCGCCCATGCCGATGCTCTTCGCCGCGTACGTCGGCCACAGCGGCGACCCGGTCACGTTGCGTTCGGTGTGGACGGTGCCGTCCTCCTCGGTGCCCGGGAACTGCGTGTGCTTCTGTCGCCAGATGATCGCGAGATGCGCCGAGAGCAAGGCGAAGATGAGCAACGGCACGATGTACACGTGCGCGACGAAGAGCCGTCCCAACGTCGGCTGCGCGGGGTACTCGCCGCCGAACAACAAGAACGCCATCCACGTCCCCACGACCGGAATCGAGAGCACGATGGAGTACGCGATCCGCAGTCCGGTGCCGGACAGGAGGTCATCGGGGAGCGAGTAGCCGGTGAAGCCGTTCGCCATCGCGAGCAGCAGGAGCGTGCAACCGATGAGCCAGTTGAGCTCGCGCGGCTTTCGGAACGCGCCGGTGAAGAAGATCCGGCAGAGGTGCGCGACGATCGACGCCACGAACAGCAGCGCCGCCCAGTGGTGCATCTGGCGCATCGTGAGGCCGAGTCGCACGTCGAAGCTGAGCCCGACGACCGAGCGGTACGCCTCGGACATCTGCACACCGTCGAGGGCGGCGTACGAGCCGTGGTACACGACGCGTTCGGAGCTTGCGTCGAAGAAGAGCGCGATGAACGTGCCGGTCACGACCAGCACGATGAAGCAGTACATCGCGATCTCGCCCAGGAGGAACGACCAGTGGTCGGGGAACGCCTTGTTGAGCGTCTTGCGCGTGAAATGCGCGAGCCCAAGGCGCTCGTCGAACCACCGCGCGACGTTCATCGGCACAACGGCAGGAACGGCACGTACGAGCCTTCCCACACGATCAGCAGCAGGTTCACGAACGCGACGCTCGCGGCGAGCACCCCGAGGAACCGGAACGCACCGTTGCCGGCCGCGTCCGCGGGACGGCGCGCGTACGACACGCCGATCGCGAGACACACCAGGCAGACGAGGGCCGTGCCGGCAGTGAGGCCGTGCATGACCCATTCGAGGTTGTGGTGCCCGCACACGTATCGCACGAGCGCGGCTTCGCCGGTGAGGTGCACCGTCCACGCGACGATCGGCACCACGGTTGCCGTCCATCCGAGCAGGATCTGGCGCCTGGTCAGCCCGCGAGTGAGCGCCTGCGTGCTCATGAGGCGAAATGGGGTGCGAGGTAGAGGGAGGTGAACACGAAGATCCACACGACGTCGACGAAATGCCAGTAGAGCGAGAACACCTCGACGGTCATGTCGTGGCTGCGCGCGAGCCGGCCCGCGTATCCCTTCGCCTGCACGACGAGGTTGACGAGCAGTCCGAGGAGCACGTGCAAGCCGTGCAAGCCGGTCGTGACATAGAAGATCGACGCGTAGGCGTTGTCGCGCCATCCGAAGTGGAGTTGCCGGTATTCGAGCACCTGGTTCGTGAGGAACGCCGCGCCCATCAGGAACGACACGAACAACGCGCCGCGGGCGAAGGTCATGCGTCCGCGCCTGTTCGCCCACTCACCGACGAAGACAGGGATGCTGCTCCCGAGCAGGACGGCGGTGAACACCGAGATGCGGCTGATGTCGGGCGGTGCGATGCCGCCCTGGGGCCACTGGTTCGAGCTCGCCCACAAGAAGAAGTACGAGGCGAGGAGACCGAGGAACAGCATCGCCTCGGTCATGATCATGCACAGCACGCCCCACCAGCCCACGGATCGACCGCGGGACACGGCCCCGGGCGACGGCCGCGCGATCGCGACTTCGGCGGTGGTCATCAGTCCGTCTCCTCGGAGGCCGGAACGTCCCTGTCTCCGATGCGCCAGGCCCAGCGCAGCACCGCGACGCCCGCCACCGCGAGGCCGACGATCGCGACGAGCTGCGCTTGGACGAGCATCGCCAGGAACACGAGTGCGAGGCCGAGCGCGACCCAGAACGGCAACGCGGTCTCGGCCGGTACGTAGAGCACGTCCTCCGGGTCCGCGTGCAAACCTCCGGTGATCGGGATCGCGCGCCGGAGCGCACCCTCCGGCCCGTACGCGCCGTTCTCTGCGAACGTCATCGGCTGTTGATCCCACAACGGGTGCCGGCTCTCGACGATCGGCACGGCCGCGAAGTTCCATTCCGGTGTGGGCGAGTCCGTCGCCCACTCGAGCGTGTCCGCGTGCCACGGGTTGGGGCCCGCGTCGCGGGGATGCTTGCGTGACACCCACAGGTTCAGGAACGTGATGCCGACGCCGATCGCGAAGATGAAGCCGCCGATCGACGACACGAGGTTGAGCCACTCCCAGCCCAGGCCCGACGGGTACGTGTAGATGCGGCGGGGCATGCCGAGCAGCCCGAGGATGTGCATCGGGAAGAACGCCACGTTGAAGCCGATGAACATCACCCAGAAGCTCATGTGCCCGAGACGCTCGGAGAGCATTCGCCCCGTCATCTTCGGATACCAGTAATAGATGGCGGCGAAGATCGGGAACACGACGGCGCCGTTCAGCACGTAGTGGAAGTGCGCGACGACGAAGTAGCTGTCGGTGACCTGCCAGTCGAACGGCAGCACCGCGACCATCACACCGGTGATGCCGCCGAGCAGGAAGATCAGCAGGAAACCGATCGAGAAGAGCATCGGGGT
>DASQHW010000083.1:0-3929 GCA_035631895.1 Acidimicrobiia bacterium
GCATGCGGTACTCGACGGGCCATTGCAACCCGGGCACCTTGAATTGACGCTGGTTGATCACGGCGTTGTAGCCGGCGGTCATCACATACCGCTCGAAGCGCGCCTTGATGGTTTCGTGCGCGATCACCCGGGGCGGTGCCCAGCCGTTCGTGCGCGCGTCCTCCTCGTACAGGTCGACGCCGAACACGTGGTCGATGTGCCCGTGCGTGAAGATCGCGGTGTCGAGACGCGAATGCGACCACCGCCGCATGGTCGTGTGCACCTGCTTGGCATGGAACACGCCGCTCGTGTCGACGACGACCAGGCCGTCGTCGGTGTCCACCGCGGCGGAGTTCGCGAAGGCGTCGACGAACGCAAGACCGGGTTGCAGCTCGGCGAGCTCCCCGCTCGTCGCCATCGGATGATGCTGCGCGATCGGCAGGGCACCGGTGAACAGCTGGTCGGCGAGCGCGAGCAGGTCAGTGGCCATGGGCGGAGCGTCTCACCTGCCGCCGCCGTCACGGAAATCGACACGTCCGCACAGCCGCCTTCGCGGCCAACCACCAGGGCGAACGCAGGGTCGGTGTCGCTGTGTTCAGGACGCGAGGGCGCCGGCGAGACGGGCATCGAGGTGACCGTTGGCGGCGAGCCATCGAATCGAGTCCGAGAGGGTCTCGTCGACCGGTCGCCATTGCAGGTCGAGCGCGCGGCACGTCGCGTCGCTGTCGTACGGGCATGCGCGTGTGGCCATGGCCATCGCTTCGTAGGTGAGCGGATAGTCGAAGGGCACGACGCGTTTCACGAGGTCACCCGCCCTTCCGGCGAGCCGGAGTGCTGTGGCCGGCATCGGCACCGCCGGCCGGTGCACGCCGGTCACGCGCGCGATCGCGGCCCGCAGTAGGACAGGAACGTGCCGCCGAGCATCCAGCGAGCGGGCGCAACGTCGAGCGCACGTTCGATCGCCAGTGCAACGTCGCGTACGTCGACGATCGAGCAACCCGACGTCGTTCTCGGCGGTGTCCGGACCCACCCGACGAGCCCGAGGTAGGTGCTGTTCAGGTCGGGGGTGTCCGGGCCGAGCACACCCGAGGGGTACACGATCGACACCGGCGCACGTTGTTCCTGCAATTCGCGCACGAAACGTTCGGCCGCGACCTTCGATCGCGTGTAACCGCCACCCGTGCCGGTGAGGGGTGATGCGATCGTGATCGGCGAGCTCCCGAGCCCGAACACGCTCACGCTCGACACATACACAGTGGGGAGCGCCCGCTCTGACGCGCCGCCCACGACGATGCGCGTGCCCCCGACGTTCACGGCCTCCGCACGCGCCGCATCCCGCTCCGCGAGCGAGACGTGCGCCGCAGCGTGCACGACCGCCGTGCAGCCGTCGAGTGCGCGCTCGACAGAATGACGATCGGTGACGTCGCCCACGACGACGTCGATCGACCCCGTGCCTGCCAACGCCGGGACGCGCGCGAGCTTCGCCCGGTCGCGCACGAGCAGGCGCACTGCATGGCCGGTTTCGGCAAGACGCGCCGCGACATGCGAGCCCAGGAAGCCCGTGCCTCCCGTCACCAGCACCGTCATGCCCGTCCCCTTCGACCTCGCCGGCAGGACGCTGTGTTCTACTCGCGCCCACGGGAGTCCGGGTCGAGGACACATGGCGGAGGTCGCCTCGACGGCGCCGGGCCGGGCACTGCCCGCCCCGGTCGACAGCGGAAAAGAAACGTGTTCCAATTCCTCCGTGACGGTCGCCGAGCCCAGCCCCACGGAGGAGGGAGCCCTGGCGCGCAGCCAGGCCGCCCGCCGGCGTCGGGTGCTCGACGCGGCGCTGCAGCTCGCGGCCGAGGGTGGCTTCGACGGCGTGCAGATGCGCGACGTGGCGGCCGCCGCCGACGTCGCGCTCGGCACGGTGTACCGGTACTTCTCGTCCAAGGAGCGTCTGCTCCTCGAGGCGATGGCGGAGCAGCAGGCAGACCTCCGGCGCTATCTGCAGGTGCACCCGCCGCAGGAGCAGACGCCGGCGGCGCGCGTCGTCGCCGTGCTGCGTCGCGCGAACCGGTCGCTGCGCGCACACCCGGACGTCACCGCCGCGATGGTGAGCTCGATCGGTTCTGCGCAACCGGAGAATGCCGACATCGTGCGGCGTGTCACCGAGATCATGACGGCGATCATCACCAGCGCGATCCACGCGCCCGAGCAGCGCGCCGCGACCGAACCCGAGCTGAGAATCGCGCGCATCCTCATGCAGGTCTGGTTGTCGTCGCTGAACGGTTGGGTGTGCGGTGTCGACGGCCCCGACCGCGTCGAAGACGACCTCGCGGCCGCGACCGGCCTGCTGCTCGGCGATCAGTGAACGCCGGTCGCGTAACCTCGCCGCCCGTGCCCACTCCTCATTTCAACTTCGCAGATCTCTTCGAGCTGGCCGCCGACAAGGTGCCGGACCGGATCGCGCTGATCGACGCCCGTCGCCAGGTCACGTACCGCGAGCTCGACGATCGGTGCACGCGGCTCGCGCACGCGCTCGCGGAGATGGGCGTGCGCGCCGGCGATCACGTCGGCATTCTCGCGACGAACTGCATCGAGTGGGCAGAGGCGACGTTCGCGGCGTACAAGATCCGGGCGAGCATCGTCAACATCAACTACCGGTACGTCGAGGAAGAGCTTCGCTACCTGCTCGCGACCTCGGATCCGGTCGCGTTGTTCTACCAGCGCGAGTACGCGCCGTTGATCGAGTCCGCACGCGACGCGCAGCCGCTCCTTCGGCACTTCGTGCGCATCGAGTGGAACGGCAGTGACGTCGACGACACTGCACTCGCGCCGGTCGAGCTCGAGGAGGCGGTCAGGGGAGGCTCACCGCTGCGAGACTTCGGCGAGCGGTCCGACGACGACGTCTACATGCTGTACACGGGGGGCACCACCGGCATGCCCAAGGGCGTGATGTGGCGCCACGAGGACGTGTACTTCGCGCTCGCAGGAGGCATCGACGTGTTCACGAACGAGAAGGTCGCGTCGCCAACGGCGGCGAGCGACCGGATCGATCCCGCGCAGCCGCAGGGTCTGGTTTCGATCATCCTCCCGCCCTTCATGCACGGCGCCGGCCAGATGACGCTCTATCGATCGCTGTTCGAGGGCAACACGGCGGTGATCCCCGCCGCGTTCGATGCCGACGAGGTGTGGCGACTCGTCGAGAAGTACCACGTCAACGTCATGCCGGTCACCGGTGACGCGATGGCGCGCCCGCTCGCCGACGCCCTCGAGACGCTGCGCGACGATGTCGACGTCTCGTCGCTGGTGTCGTTCAGCTCGACGGCGGCGATCTTCTCCCAGACGGTGAAGGAGCAGCTCCAGGCGCTGTTGCCCGAGCATCTGGTGATGACCGACGCGATCGGGTCGACCGAGTCGGGCATGAACGGCATTCGGTTCGTCACCAAGGGCGACGCGCCCAAAGAGGGCATCACGAGCGTGCAGGCGTCTGCGGATTCGGTCGTGCTCGACGAGAACTTCGAACCGATCGAGCCGGGTTCCGGACGCGTCGGCCGTGTCGCGCGCGGGGGCAACATTCCGCTCGGCTACTACAACGACCCGGTGAAGACCGCGGAGACGTTCGTCACCGACGCGCAGGGGCGGCGGTGGTCGATCCCCGGCGACTTCGCGCGCGTCGAGGCCGACGGCCAGATCACGCTGCTCGGGCGCGGGTCGGTGTCGATCAACTCGGGCGGCGAGAAGATCTTCCCGGAAGAGGTCGAGGGCGCGGTGAAGTCGCACCCCGACGTCTATGACGTGCTCGTCATCGCTGTCCCCGACGAGCGATGGGGCGCGCGGGTCGCCCGACGCCGTACCGTGTGAGCATGGCCTGCTCGCTCGGGAGCATCTCGCCCGGTTGCAGCCGCTGCTCGACGATGTCGCGGACGATCTCGCGCGCGACGAGCTCGGACGTCTTGCGACTG
>DASQHW010000084.1:0-6924 GCA_035631895.1 Acidimicrobiia bacterium
CAACGTCGCGCTCGCCGCGATCAACACCGCCGACGTCGAGACGGCTCGCCGCTACTCCATCGCTGCCATGGCGCTCGCGCAGCGCAGCGGGAGCCCGTCGACCCAGGCGCAGGCAGCGATGCAGCTCGGCATGGCCCTGGCGAGTGTCGCACCGGAGGACGCGCGCCGCTCGTTCCAGGAGTGCATCGATCTCGGCCGCCGCGGCGTCAAGTTCATGGGTCGTGGCGGAGCACTGATGCAAGCGGCGCTGATCGACGCGGAGCGCGGCGACCGCGCGAGCGCCGGCGCGCTGCTGGCCGAGGCGATCGCGGTGATGCGTCCGGCGGGGCGCTCGAGCGAGCTCGACGGGGCGTGCGGCTACGCCGTGGAGATCTTCGAACGACTCGGCGGGACCGAAGCGGCGCTCGTCATGATCGGCGCCATCACCGACGGCCGGCTCCGCGTGCTGCGGGAGATGCCGATGCCGCCGAGCCGCCACGCGCCGGATCTCCGCGCGATGCGAGAGACCGTCGGCGAGCAGCGATTCGCCGAGCTGCTCGCGGCCGGCGCGCGCATGACGTACGAAGAGATCCTCGACCACATCCTCGAGGCCTTGCAGGCCCTCGCCGGCACGCCGTAGTCCGCCCTCCTACTGATCTGCACCAGATCTCCACAGGCCCGTGCGGACTCGTGCACGTCGTGTCCGTAGGCTCGGGGTGTGACGTCGCTGGCACCCCGCGCGCGAGAAGGGACGGCGCGCAGGGTGGTGGTCATCGAGGACGAGGCGTCGATCGCCCAGGCCGTCGCCGCCCGTCTGCACAGCGAGGGGTATGACGTCGAGGTGGCGAGCGACGGTCCCGGCGGTGTCGACCTCTGCGACCGGATCCGACCCGACCTCGTGGTGCTCGATCTCATGTTGCCGGGACTCGACGGCATCGAGGTCTGCAAGCGCGTCCAGCACGATCGCCCGGTTCCCATCCTCATGCTGACGGCCCGTGACAGCGAAGCCGATCTCCTCGTCGGCCTCGCCGTCGGCGCCGACGACTACATGACGAAGCCGTTCAGCATGCGCGAGCTCATCGCGCGTGTGCACGCGCTGCTGCGGCGCGTCGACCGCAACGCGGCGGACACCGACCTCGCGCCCGTGCGGATCGGGCCGATCGAGCTCGATCCCGGGACGCGACGTGTGCGGAACGACGGCTCGCCGGTGCACCTCACGCCCACGGAGTTCGACCTCCTGCACTACCTCGCGGCCAGACCGGGCCGTGTCGCGACGCGCGAGGAGCTGCTCGCGCAGGTATGGGGGTACGACGTGCCGTCCGGAGAGCGCACCGTCGATTCTCATATCCGCTCGATCCGGCGCAAGCTCGGTGCCGATCTGATCCGCACGGTGCACGGGGTCGGATATGCGGTCGAGGAGGCGCCGGAATGGAGCTGAAGCGCCCGCACCCGCCGGAGCGTCCGCTCGATCCGCTGCCGACGCTCAAGCTCAAGCTCAGCGTGGTCATCCTCGCGGCCGTCGCCGTCACCGTCGTCGTGTTCTACATCGGCGTGCACATCAGGCTGTGGCCGTCGATCGCCGGTGTGCTCGCGGGCCTCGTCGCGTTGAGTGTGGTGTGGGTGCTCGCGCGCGGCTTGACCCACCCGGTGCGCGAGATGGTCGACGCGACGGAGGCCATGGCGCGCGGCGACTTCTCCACACGGGTCACCGCGACGTCGCACGACGAGATCGGCACCCTCGCGCGTTCGTTCAACCAGATGGCCGCCGAGCTCGCCGAGACGGATCGTTTGCGCCGGGACCTCGTCGCGAACGTCAGCCACGAGCTCCGCACCCCCATCACGGCGCTCCAGGCCGTGCTCGAGAACCTCGTCGACGGGGTGGCGCCGCCGGAACCGGAGACATTGCGGACGATGCTCGCCCAGGTCGAGCGGCTCGGGCGACTGGTGCAGCAGCTCCTGGACCTCTCCCGGCTCGAGTCGGGCACGCTGCCGCTCGACCGTCGGGTGTTCGACGTCGAGCCGATGCTCGAGCACGCGATCCGCGAGATTCGTCTGCAGACGGACGCGGTGCGGTTCGAGATCGAAGCGGTGCCCCACGGGTTCGGGCTCGAAGCCGACGCCGAGCGCCTGCACCAGGTCATCGCGAACCTCGTCGAGAACGCGGTGCGACACTCCCCGCCGCACGGCACGGTGCTCGTTCGGGTCATCGCGGCGCCCGGGGGCGCCCGGCTCGAGGTCGTCGACGAGGGGCCCGGCATCCCGGAGGAAGAGGTCGGTCGCGTGTTCGAGCGGTTCTACCGATCCGACAGTGCGCGCTCGTCGAGCGCCGGTGGCGCGGGCCTCGGTCTCGCGATCGCGCGCTGGATCGTGGAGCTGCACGGCGGCGAGATCCACGTCGAGCGCAACGAGCCGCACGGCTGCCGCATGGTGGCGACGATCCCCGGCCGGGTCGATCTCCGGTCCCACGTTCCCCAGCTCATCAACGAAGGACGGTGACGGTGTCCCTGACGTTCATCGACGATGCCCTGCGTCGCATCCGCCGAGGCGAGATGGTGCTCGTCGTCGACGACGAAGACCGCGAGAACGAGGGCGACCTCACGCTTGCGGCCGAATGGGTGACACCGGAGGCGATCAACTTCATGTTGCGCTGGGCCCGCGGTCTCGTCTGTATGCCGTGCGACGCGGAGCGCCTCCGCGAGCTCGAGATCGGTCCCATGGTTCCCGCCGATCACGCCGGCTGCGACACCGCCTTCACGGTGTCGATCGACCACCGCGACGCGGGGAGTGGCATCGGCGCGCACGATCGTGCGCTGACCATAAGGCGCGTCCTCGCCGGCGACTCGCGCCCCGAGCACTTCGTACGTCCGGGCCACGTGTTCCCCCTGCGCGCACGTGACGGTGGTGTGCTGGAACGGCGCGGCCACACCGAGGCGGCGGTCGACCTGGCAAGGCTCGCAGGGTGCGCGCCCGTCGCAGTCATCTGCGAGGTCCTGCACGACGACGGCTCGCCCGCGCGGTTCCCGTATCTCGAGATGTTCGCCGAGGAGCACCGCATCGCGATGGTGTCGGTCGCGCAGGTCGTCGAGTATCGCCAGGGCGCGGAGACGACGACACGTTCCCCGAGCCGGGCACTCCTGCTCTAGCAGCCGGTCAGCGTTCCTCGACGGCGCCGACCGGGTGACCGTCGACGATCTGGTCGAGGTACTCGGAGAGCCCGTAGCCCGTGCGGCCGTCGCACGACCACTCGGTCATTCCCTCGGAGATGCGCGTGACGAGCTGCTCGCCCTCGGGGCTCTCGCGCCGGTTGCGCAGAGGGATGAGGTTCAGCACCCGGCCGGTGATCTCGTACGTGTCGTGCGCAGTCGTGGCGGTCGCGCGAACTTCGCTGTGGTACTGGTCGTCGCCCTGCCAATCGGTCTCGATGGTCGCGGCCGTGATGTGCTCGTACGCGCCGTCGCGCAGGACGATGCCGCCGTAGCGGCGACCCCCGTCACGTGACGCGATGATCGACACCACGAAGCCGAAGTCGGCGCCGAAGTTCGCGGTGAGCCAGCGATACCACCAGGGCGCCTGCCAGTAGCGCGGTCCCCAGGAATGGTCGCGAAGGCCGAAGCCGTTGACCTGCCATTCCTGGTCGCCGACCCCGATGGTTCCCGTGACCGACATGTGCTGTTCGTAATGACCGCGCGCGAAGCCGCCGGAGTAGTCGTGGCTCAGCGGGGAGCCGTCGTCGTTCACGGGCTCGCCGCCGTACATCGGTGACACGCCGCGGTGCGTGAGATCGACGTGCGCGTCCACCCATGGGTTCTCGGTGAACGCTTTGCGCGGGTGCGCCATTTGCAACGGCTCGGTGAGCACCGCCACCTTGCCGTCGTATGTGGTGTGCAGCTCTTCGAACGGCGTGACGACCTCGAAGCGTGTTCCGCCCGCATCGAAGGCGTCGTTGTCCGAGATCTTCGGACGGTTGAACATGAACGCGACGCGGCCGTCCGGGAGGTACAGACACGTCGTCAGCTCGGCGTAGCCCTCGTTGGCGCGGTTGCCGAGCCGCAGGAAGCCGCCGACGCGTTCGCTCGGGTCGTACACGTTGAAGTACATGGACTCGTTGAAGTTCGTCGCCGACTCCAATGCGTGCATGTACTCGTCCTGCGGTTCCATCCGGATCTTCATGGCGGCATCGGAGCGCATCCTTGACCCCCGGTCAACTCCGGTGGAACGCTCCGCAGCCATGAGCACCCCCGAGATCACCGAGATCACCGACGGCCTGCGATTTCCCGAGGGCCCGGTCGTGATGCCCGACGGCTCGGTGATCGTGGTCGAGCTGATGGGTGGATGTGTCACGCGGGTGCATCCCGGCGGCGAGAAGGAGACGGTCGCTACGCCGGGGGGCAGCCCGAACGGCGCGGCGATCGGTCCGGACGGCGCGCTTTACCTCTGCAACAGCGGCGGTTGGTCGTTCCGCGACGTGTTCGGCATCACGGTCCCCGACACGGAGCTGCCACCGGATCACGGCGGTGGCCGCATCGAGCGCGTGGATCTCGACAGCGGCGACGTCAAGGTGCTCTACACCGAGTGTGACGGCCACAAGCTGATCGGTCCGAACGATCTCGTGTTCGACGCGCGCGGCGGAATGTGGTTCACCGACCATGCGCGCCGCCAGGGCAGAGTGCAACACCTCGGCGCGATCTACTACGCGCAACCCGACGGCAGCGCGATTCGTGAGGTGATCTTCCCGAGTGATTCGCCGAACGGCATCGGCCTGTCGCCGGACGGGTCGCGCCTGTACGCAGCCGAAACCCATACCGGTCGAGTGTTCGCGTGGAACGTGACGGGTCCGGGTGAGGTCGAGACGAACGCCGGAGGCGCAGTAGGCACGCTCGTGTGCGGGTTGCCCGGAATGCAGCTGTTCGACTCGCTCGGCATCGACAGTGACGGCAACGTCGTGGTCGCCACGCTCGTCACCGGCGCGTTGACCGTGATCTCGCCGGCCGGTGACGTGCTCGACCAGGCGATCACCGGCGATCCCCTGACCACCAACGTGGCGTTCGGGGGCGACGACCTGCGCACCGCGTACGTCACGTGCTCGGGAACGGGTCGGCTCGTCTCGATGCCGTGGCCGCGACCCGGCTTGAAGCTGAACTTCTCGCTAGGTTGAGCGGTCCATGGGACCGCTTTCAGGTGTGAAGATCGTCGAGCTCGCCGGTATCGGACCGGGACCGTTCGCCGGAATGCTCCTGTCCGACATGGGTGCCGACATCGTGCGCGTCGACCGCGCGCAACAGGTGAACCCCGCGACGTTCGACAAGCCCAACCTCGAACCGCTGTATCGGGGCCGGCGTTCGATCGGGGTCGACCTCAAGCATCCCGAGGGCGTCGAGCTCGTGCTCCGCCTCGTCGAGCAGGCCGACGCGCTGATCGAGGGCTACCGGCCGGGGGTGACCGAACGGCTCGGTCTCGGTCCCGACGCGTGTCTCGCACGCAATCCCAAGCTGGTGTACGGCCGAATGACCGGATGGGGTCAGGACGGCCCGATGGCGCAGGCGGCCGGCCACGACATCAACTACATCGGGCTCGCGGGCGCGCTCGCGCACTTCGGCCGCGAGGGCGGAAAGCCCACACCACCGATCAACCTCGTCGGCGACTTCGGCGGCGGAGGCATGTTCATGGCCTTCGGTGTCGTGTGCGGGATCCTCGAGGCACGAAGCTCGGGCAAGGGCCAGGTGCTGGACGTCGCAATGGTCGACGGCACCGCGATCCTCATGACGATGATGTGGGGCCTGAAGAAGATCGGCTTCTGGGACGAGGCGCTCGGCGTCAACGTGCTGGACACGGGCGCGCCGTTCTACGACACCTACGAGACCGCGGACGGCAAGTTCGTCGCGCTCGGTGCGCTCGAGCCGCAGTTCTACGCGGAGCTGATGCAGCGTCTGGGCCTCGCCGACGAGGGGTTGCCGGCCCAGATGGACCGCGCGGGTTGGGACGCGCTGCGCGAGCGCTTCACGAAGGTGTTCAAATCGAAGACACGCGCCGAGTGGGACGACCTCTTGCGTGGCAGTGACGCGTGCTACGCACCGGTGCTCACGATGAGCGAGGCCACCGACGACGAGCACATCAAGGCCCGCCGGACGATCATCGAGCGCGACGGCGTGCCGCAGCCCGCGCCCGCGCCGCGCTTCTCGCGTACCGAGCCCGAGGTGCAGCGGTCGGCGCCCTGGCCGGGGCAGCACACCGACGAGGCCCTGCGCGACTGGGGGCTCGCCGACACCGACGTGGCGAAGCTACGCGAGGCCGGCGCCATCGCTTGACGCCAGCTGCGCGAGCCGTTCCTCCAACGTGCGCGCGTCGGGCGCGGTCACGGTGACGTGGCCGAGCTTGCGCCCGGGGCGCGGTTCCTTGCCGTAATCGTGCAGGTGTGCGCCGGGCACGCGCAGCACCGCGTCGGTGTCGGGCATCGTCCCGATGCAGTTCACCATCGCTGCGGGTCCCCGCGCCACGGTGGACCCGAGCGGCATGTCGAGGACCGCGCGGACGTGGTTCTCGAACTGGCTGGTCTCTGCGCCTTCGATCGTCCAGTGGCCGGAGTTGTGCACGCGGGGCGCGATCTCGTTGGCGAGGAGCTCACCCGCGACGTCGAACAGCTCGACGCACACCACACCGACGTACGCGAGGTCGTCGAGGAGCGGGCGGATACACGCCTCGGCCCGCGCCTGCAGTGCATCGTCGAGGCCGGTCGCAGGCGCACGGGTCACGCGCAGGACGCCGTCACGGTGCTCGTTCTGGACGGCAGGCCAGCAGCGGACGTCGCCGTCTCGCCCTCGCACGCCGACGATCGACAGCTCACGGTCGAACGGCACGAACGCCTCGAGGAGCAGGGGAACGCCACCGAGCCGGGCCCACGCGCCGTCCATGTCGGCGGGCTCGCGGAGCACCGCCTGCCCCTTCCCG
>DASQHW010000085.1:0-5047 GCA_035631895.1 Acidimicrobiia bacterium
CGGGTCATGTGGATCAGCGCCGCCTTCGACACGTTGTACGCGCCGATGAACGGACCGGGGCGCATGCCACCGACCGACACGACGTTCAGCACGACACCACCGTGATCCTTCATGTAGCGGTGCCAGGCGGCACGTACGAAGCGCAAGGGCCCCGTGATGTTCGCGTCGAAGATCTTGGAGACCGCGCCCATGTCGGCGTCCATCAGCGGACCGTACGCCGGGTTGATCGCGGCATTGTTGACGACGAGATCACAGCGCCCGAGCTCATCGAGCATCGCGGCAACCGCGGCGTCTGCAATCGCGGCGTCGCCGACGGAGCCCTGCACGGTCACGACCCGTGCCCCCAGACCGTCGAGCGTCTTTGCAGTCTCCGCGAGCTCGTCGGACTTGCGCGCGACCACCCCGACATCCGCGCCTGCCGTCGCGCAGGCCTCGGCGATCGCCCGGCCGATCCCCCTGGTCGCTCCGGTGATCAGCACGGCCTTGCCGTCGACGCGCAACGCGGTTGCAGGATCGATCACAGGTACAGCCCGGAGCCGCCTTCGGCGCGCGGTGACGCAACTGCATGCACGTCGCGCTCTCGCAAGATGAGGTACTCCTCGCCCTGGATCTCGACCTCGAAGCCGCTCTCGGGCGAGAACAGCACCGAATCGCCTTGCTCGACGGTCCGAACGGTCGGTCCGACCGCGACGACCTCGGCCCACACCAGCCGCCGCGACACGTCGGCGGTCGCGGGGATCAGGATGCCGGCACGAGACTTGCGCTCCCCGGCCTCCTTCGACGGAACGACGAGCAGCCGGTCGGCGACCATGCGGATGGAGTGCTTGTCGTCCGCTGCAGAACCGCCGGTCATTCGACCCAGACCCTAGCTTCGATGCCGGAACCACCGAGCGACGCCGGATAGGGTCGGCAGCATGTGCCGACGCTGGTTGTTGGTCGCCGTCGCGTTGTCGCTCGTCGCTCTGCCCGCATGCGGCGGGGGCGGCAAGAGCAGCAGCCCGCCGTGTCCGCCCAAGGCCGAGACGCGTGCCGCGGTGAACGGCGCCGTCACTGTCTGTGCGCTCGATCCCGTGTCGTACGACGTCAAGACGATCACCGCGCCGGCGGGGCCGCTCACGGTGACGCTGATCAACAAGGGCTCGATCCCGCACACCTTCAAGGTGGACGGGACCAATTTCGAGCTCAAGACGCCCAGTCACAACGACGTCAAGACCGGCACCGTGACGCTCACGGCCGGCTCCCACAAGTTCTTCTGCACGACCCCCGGCCACGAAGCAGCGGGAATGAAGGGCACGATCGTCGTCTCATGAGCCGTCCTCCCGGGTAGATTCCCCGCACTCGATGCTCCAACCCGCCCTTCGCCTCGACGCCGCGCACCGGCCATTCGGCGCGACGCTCGGCTCCTATGTGCGACTCACGAAGCCCCGAGTCATCGAGCTGTTGCTCGTCACCGCGGTGCCTCCGATGGTGCTCGCGCAGGGAGGGTTCCCGTCCTTGTGGCTCGTGCTCGCGGTGGTGGTCGGCGGCGCGCTCGCGGCGGGCGCCGCCAACACCATCAACTGCTGGGGCGAGCGGGACCGCGACCAGCTCATGCGCCGCACGCACGGCCGTCCGCTGCCGCAAGGTGAGATCGTCCCGTCGCACGCGTTGACGTTCGGCATCGCCCTCAACGTCGTGGCGTTCGTGCTGCTCGCGACCAGCGCGAACCTGCTCGCCGCCTCCCTCACCCTCGCGGCGACGCTGTTCTACGTCTTCGTCTACACCCTTTGGCTCAAGCCCCGCACGACCCAGAACATCGTGATCGGTGGCGCCGCGGGGGCCGTGCCCGCCCTCGTCGGATGGGCCGCCGTTCGGAACGACCTCGAGTGGCCGGCATGGCTGCTGTTCGCCGTCGTGTTCTTCTGGACGCCTGCCCATTTCTGGGCACTCGCCATGAAGTACCGCGACGACTACGCGGCGGCGGGCATCCCGATGCTCCCCGTCGTCCGTGGCATCCAGGCGACGACGCGACAAATCGCCGCGTACGCGATGGTCACGGTGTCCGTGACGTTCGCGCTCACACTCACCGGTGCGGTCGGCCAGTTCTACGCTGCCGCGGTCTTCGTGCTGGGCGCGCTGTTCGTCGCCCGCGCGCTCACATTGATGCACGACCCGACACCTGCGCGAGCGATCCGGTTCTTCGCCTGGTCGAACGTGTACCTGATGCTGGTGTTCGTCGCCGTTGCCGTCGACGCGCTCGTCTCCTGAACCGGCTTCGCGTCGCATCTCGCGCGTCCGGCTCACCGCGCTGCTCGCGGTGTCGATCGCCGTGCCGGCCGGATTGCTCGCGTTCATCCTCCTCCGGGACTCGGGTGCAAAGGGAGCGAACACCGGCCGCACGACGCCCGTCACCGACATCGCGCCCTTCGACCGCACCAAGGCACGGGTCGGGCACCGCGCTCCCGATTTCGCGCTCACCGGCGTCGACGGGAAGGTCGTGCGCCTCTCGTCGTTCCGGGGCCGAGCCGTGGTCCTGACGTTCTTCGCATCCTGGTGTCATCCCTGCGAGGAGGAGCTGCCGGTGCTCGAACGTGTACAGCGCGACGAAGGCAGCCGCCTCGCGGTGCTGGCGGTGAACTACCAGGACTTCGCCGATGACTCCCGCCGCTTCGTGGAACGGCTGCACGTCACCTACCCGACGTTGATCGAGGACTCGTCGACGAACCCGGTCGCATCTCGATACGGCGTGCACGGCATCCCGGTGACGTTCTTCATCGACGCCCGCGGCAACGTCGCGACAGAGCCGCTGTTCGGCGAAAGCAGCCGGCACGCGTTGCAACCCGGCCTGGACAAGCTGCTCGGGTGACCTCGGCCACAATGGACCGGTGCGCTGGATCCGCCGCAAGCGTGCACGTCTCGACGAGCCGTTCCCGGAGGAGTGGCGCGCGATCCTCGATGCGAACGTCGTGCATTGGTCGTTCCTGACCACCGACGAGCGTCCGCGGCGCGAAGACACGATCCTCTGGCTCGTCGTGGACAAACGTTGGGAGGCGGCGCGCGGTTTCGTGCTGACCGACGAGATCCGCGTGACGATCGCAGCCCAGGCTGCGCTGTTGGTGCTCGGCTTCGACGAGGATCCCTACGAGAACGTCGGCACGATCATCGTGCACCCGACGACGATGATCTTCACGGGCCCGCGCGGCGGCGCGATCCCCGGCACCGTGGTGGACTCTCCGCTGCATGCGCTCGGTGTCGCGCACTACGACGGACCGCTCATCATCGCGTGGGACGAGGCGCTTGCCTGCGCCCGCCATCCGGAGCGTGGCCACAACGTCGTGTATCACGAGTTCGCGCACAAGCTCGACATGCTCGACGGGGTGATCGACGGCACGCCGCCGCTGCCGACGCAGCAGGCGATGCAGCGCTGGGTCGAGGTGTGCACCGCCGAGTACGAGGCGTTGCAACAAGGTCAACCGGATCCGCTGCTCGGGAGCTACGCGGCGGTCGACCCGGCGGAGTTCTTCGCGGTCACGACCGAGCTGTTCTTCGATCTCCCGATCGAGCTCGAAGACGCGAAGCCGGCGCTGTACGAAGTGCTCCGTGACTTCTACCGCCAGGATCCCGCCGAACGGGTGCGGGACTACTCCTCCCAGCGGAAGTAGCGCGCGGCGAGCAGCGGCGCGGCGCCCGCCCAACCGACGAGCACCATCAGCTCCCCGACCGGAAACGCGCGTGACGCCAGCACGGCGCGCACCGTCTCCGACAGCGCGGCCGCCGGCAGCAGCTTGGCGAAATCCTGCATCGCTGCCGGCAGTTTCGACAGCGGATACGCCATGCCGCCGAGGAACAGCAGCACGAGGAACAGCGCGTTGGCGGCCGCCAGGTTGGCCTCGGCCCGCAGTGTGCCCGCCATCAGCATGCCGATACCGGCGAACGCCACCGTGCCGAGCAGCAACAGGCCGGCCGCGGGCACGATGCCCGACGGGACGCTCCATCCGATCGCGGCGCCGACCACGACCACGAGCAGGACCTGCACGAGCTCGATGGCGAGCACCGTGGCCGTCTTTGCCAGAAGCAACCCGCCGCGCGACAACGGCGTGGCACCGAGCCGTTTGAGCACGCCGTACCGTCGCTCGAACCCGGTCGCGATGCCGAGCGACACCATTGCGGCGGCCATCACCGAGAGCGACAGCACACCGGGCACCAGGAAGTCGACCGGGTCGGCGAAGTTGGTGGTGATCGTGTCCACCTTCGCGAAGAACACGAGGATGCCGAGGGGGATCGCCAGGGTGACCATCATGTTCTCGCCGCGCCGCAGCTGCAGCATGGTCTCCGCCCGCGCCTGCGCGAACAGCGCCCGGCGGGTCACGAGCGTTCCTCGGCGGTGATCTGCAGGAACACTTCCTCCAGCGATCGGCGGCCCGATTGGAGTGCAACGAGCATGACGTCGTGGTCGCGCAGGAAGCATGCGAGCGCGGCCACACGAGCAGGGGTGCCGGCGGCCCGTACGACGTACTCGCCCACACGATCCTCGACGACGTCCTCGTGGGCGACCTGGAGTGCGCCGGCGAGCGCCATCGTGTCGATGCCCGGCGTGGCGGCGAACCAGATCTCCTCGGCGGCCGCATACCGCGTGAGCTCGGCGGGTGAACCGAGCGCCGCGAGCTTGCCGCCGGCGATGATCGCGACGCGGTCGCACAACTGCTCCGCCTCGTCCATCGCGTGCGTGGTCAGGAGCACGGTCACACCACGCGCCCGGAGGTCGCGGACGAGCTGCCATGTCGTCGCCCGCGCGTGGGGATCCATTCCCGCGGTCGGCTCGTCGAGGAAGAGCACCTGAGGCTTGCCGACGAGCGCACATGCAAGGCTCAGCCGCTGCGCCTGTCCGCCCGACAGCCGCCGCACCGGGGTGGCAGCCGTCTCACGCAGTCCGACGGCGTCGAGCATCGCGTCGGGGTCCTCGGGATCGTCGTAGTAGGCCGCGAACAGGCGCAGCAGCTCGAGGGGCTTGAGGCCCGGGTAGAGCCCACCCTCTTGCAGCATCACGCCGATGTGCGGCTTGAGCTCA
>DASQHW010000086.1:0-1889 GCA_035631895.1 Acidimicrobiia bacterium
CGATCGGGTCGTCATCAGGTTCGCGGGTGACTCGGGCGACGGCATGCAGCTCGTGGGCGACAGGTTCACAGAGCTCTCCGCAGCCTTCGGCAACGACCTGGCCACGCTTCCCAACTTCCCTGCCGAGATCCGTGCGCCGGCGGGCACGATTGCGGGCGTCTCGTCGTTCCAGGTGCACATCTCCGATCACGACATCGTCACGCCGGGTGACGCGCCGAACGTGCTGGTGGCGATGAACCCGGCCGCGCTGAAGGCGAATCTCGGCGACGTCCACGCAGGCTCGACGCTGCTCATCAACGTCGACACCTTCGACACACGCAACCTCGACAAGGCCGGCTACGCGCAGAATCCGTTGCGCGACGAGTCGCTCGCTGCGTACCGCGTCTTCGAAGTGCCGATGACGTCGCTGACCGTCGAGGCGACGAAGCCGCTCGGCGTGAAACCACGCGATGCCGAGCGCTAGAAGAACTTCTTCGCGCTCGGGCTGATCTGTTGGATGTACACGCGCCCGACCGAGCCGTTGTTCGACTGGATCAAGAAGCGCTTCGGCAACCGTCCCGAGGTGCTGGAAGCGAACCTCGCCGCGTTCCGCGCCGGCTACAACTTCGGTGAGACGGCCGAGCTGTTCGACCACGCGTACGAGGTCAAGCCCGCGAAGCTGCCGCCCGGCGAGTACCGCCAGATCACCGGCAACCTCGCCTTGTCGTACGGGCTGGTCGCGGCCGCCGACAAGGCCAAACTGCCGCTGTTCTACGCGTCGTACCCGATCACGCCGGCGTCCGACATCCTGCACGAGCTGTCGAAGTTGAAGAACTTCGGAGTGAAGACGCTGCAGGCCGAGGACGAGATCTCGGCGGCCGGTATCGCGATCGGCGCCGCGTTCGCGGGCAACCTCGCGGTGACCGGCACGAGCGGTCCGGGCGTCGACCTGAAGTCCGAGGCGCTCGGCCTCGCGGTGAGCCTCGAGCTGCCGATGCTGGTGGTCGACGTGCAGCGCGGCGGCCCGTCGACGGGACTGCCGACCAAGACGGAGCAAGCCGACCTGCTGCTCGCGATGTACGGCCGTCACGGCGAGGCGCCGCTGCCCATCGTGGCTGCCCAGTCGCCGGCCGACTGTTTCGACGCCGCGTTCGAGGCCGCCCGGCTCGCGCTGAAGTTCCGTACGCCGGTGATCATCCTCACCGACGGCTATCTGGCCAATGGTGCCGAGCCGTGGGCGTTGCCCGACACCGCCGCCCTCCCGCACATCTCGGTGCCGTTCGCAACCGAGGCGAACCACGGTGACGACTTCTGGCCGTACCTCCGCGACCCCGAGACGCTCGCCCGGCCATGGGCGATCCCCGGGACGCCCGGCCTCATGCACCGAGTCGGTGGCATCGAGAAGGAAGACGGCACCGGCAACATCAGCTACGACCCCGAGAACCACGACAAGATGACGCGGCTGCGCGCCGAGAAGATCGCGCGCATCGCGAACGACATCCCCGAGGTCGAGGTCGACGATCCCGACGGCGCGGAGCTGATCGTGTGCTCGTGGGGTGGCACCTGGGGCGCGGCCACCGCTGCGGTCCGCCGTGTCCGCGCGCGCGGCAAGCCGGTCGCGCACGTCCACCTCCGCCATCTCAACCCGTTCCCGCGCAACCTGGGCGGCGTGCTCGCTCGGTACCGCACGGTGTTCGTCCCGGAGCTGAACATGGGACAGCTCGCACACCTGTTGCGCGCCGAGTTCCTCGTCGACGCGAAGAGCTACACGCGCATTGCAGGTATTCCGCTACGCGCGGCCGATCTCGAACAAAGCATCTTGGAGTTGATGCAGCAATGACCGAAGGAAATGGCAACGGCGCGCCGGTGAAGCTCGCACGCAAGGACTTCCAGTCGGATCAGGAGGTTCG
>DASQHW010000087.1:0-3677 GCA_035631895.1 Acidimicrobiia bacterium
GAAGGCGTCGACGGTTTCCGGCGGACGGTGCTCGACACGCTCGCGGACGAGGTTCCGTGGGGCGAGACGGTCTCCTACGGCGAGCTCGCCGCGCTCGCGGGCCGGCCCCGCGCCGCGCGTGCGGTCGGCAGCGCAATGCGACACAACCCGATCCCGTTCGTCATCCCCTGCCACCGCGTGATTGCGGCCGGCAACAAGATCGGGGGCTACGGCGGCGGCCGTCCCGAAGCGATCGCGCTCAAGCGCGAGCTGCTGGCGCGCGAAGGCATAGCTCCCGCTCGTCGCTCGCCATAACGCTCCTCTCTCGGGGCAACATGCGCCGTCATTGAGGAACGAGGCAAGATGCGTGCCGCTTGCGAACGGTCGACACGAGGGGAACGGCATCACCACGGTGATGATCTTCCATGAGGTTGACGATGTCGACCATTGGCTTCGCTCACCGAAACGGCAAGAGTTCTTCGGCCCCCTCGGGATGACGGTCCGTACTTTTGTCGATCCCGACAAGACGAACCGAGTCGGACTGATTGTCACGGTTCCCGACCTCGACACGCTGCAAAGCGCGCTGGCGACCGAAGCCGCAGCCGAGGCCATGAAGTTCGACGGTGTTCGTCCCGAGACCATCGTGATGCTCATCGAGTCGTAACGCTCACGCAAGGCTGGAGAACAGGAACCAGGGGAGAACCTAGGCCGGTGGCGTCGACCTCGAGGAAGTTGCCGGCGCGCGAAGGGGTGCCGACACCTCACTGAAGAAGTCGTTGCCCTTGTCGTCGACGACGATGAACGCCGGGAAGTCGTGCACCTCGATCTTCCACACCGCCTCCATGCCGAGCTCCGGGTACTCGAGCACGTCGACCCGTGTGATGCAGTCCTGCCCGAGGCGGGCAGCGGGGCCGCCGATCGAGCCCAGATAGAAGCCGCCGTGCTCCTTGCACGCCTCGGTGACGGCTCGCGAGCGGTTGCCCTTGGCGAGCATCACGTACGAACCGCCGTTGCGCTGGAACACGTCGACATAGGAGTCCATGCGCCCTGCCGTCGTCGGACCGAACGAACCGGACGCGTAGCCTGCCGGCGTCTTCGCCGGGCCTGCGTAGTACACGCAGTAGTCCGCGAGGTACGACGACAGGCCCTCGCCGCGGTCGAGCCGCTCCTTGATCTTGGCGTGCGCGATGTCACGCGCGACGACCATCGGTCCGTTCAGCATGACCCGCGTCTTCACGGGATACCGGGAAAGAGTGGCGCGGATCTCCGACATCGGCCGTTCGAGGTCGATCGCGACGACGGGATCTCCCTCCAGGTCGGCCTCGGTGACGTCCGGCAGGTACTTCGCAGGATCGGTTTCGAGCTGCTCGAGGAACACGCCGTCGGCGGTGATCTTGCCCAACGCCTGACGGTCGGCCGAGCACGACACCGCCAGCGCGACCGGGCAGGAAGCACCGTGGCGCGGCAACCGGATCACACGGACGTCATGGCAGAAGTACTTGCCGCCGAACTGGGCGCCGATGCCGAACTGCTGCGTGAGCTCGAGCACCTTCGCCTCGAGCTGGACGTCGCGAAATCCTCGTCCCAATTCGTTGCCGGACGTCGGCAGCGCGTCGAGCGAGTGCGCGGACGCGAGCTTTGCGGTCTTCATCGTCATCTCCGCCGACGTGCCGCCGATCACGAGCGCAAGGTGGTACGGCGGGCATGCAGCCGTTCCGAGCGTGCGCAGCTTCTCGTCGAGCCACGTCATCAGTGACGACGGGTTGAGCAGGGCCTTGGTTTCCTGGAAGAGCAGGCTCTTGTTCGCCGAGCCGCCGCCCTTTGCCATGAACAAGAGCTTGTAGGTGTCGCCGTCGACCGCTTCGATCTCGATCTCCGCCGGCAGGTTCGTGCCGGTGTTCTTCTCGTCGTACATCGTGAGCGGCGCCATCTGTGAGTAGCGCAGGTTGTCCTCGGCGAAGGTACGGAAGATCCCTCGCGCGATGGCCTCACGGTCGCCCCCGCCGGTCAGCACGAGCTCGCCCTTCTTGCCCTTCACGATCGCGGTGCCGGTGTCCTGGCACGACGGCAGCACGCCTCCTGCCGCGATGCACGCGTTCTTGAGCAACTCGAGCGCGACGAAGCGGTCGTTCGCCGAGGCCTCGGGATCTTCGAGGATCCCCCGGAGCTGCGCGAGGTGGCCGGGACGCAGGAGGTGGGAGATCTCGAACATCGCCTGGCCGGTCAGCAACGTGAGCGCGGCGGGATCGACCTCGAGGAACGACCGGCCGCCGGCGGAGAACCTCGAGACATGATCCGCGGTCAGCAGCCGGTACGGGGTCTCGTCGGCTCCGACGGACAGAAGCTCCTGATATGCGAACTCGGCCACAACAAGAAAGTACCGTCAGTGCGTGGCCGAACACCGGGTCGAGCACGATTCCATGGGCGAGGTGCGCGTTCCCGCCGATGCGTACTGGGGCGCCCAGACCCAACGGGCCGTCGAGAATTTCCCGATCTCCGGCGATCGGCTCCCGTCTGCGCTGGTGCGCGCGCTCGCGCTGGTGAAGGCCGAGGCCGCCCGGGTCAACAAGCTCGCACCCGCGATCGCCGAGGCCGCCGACGAGGTGGCCGCGGGGCTCCACGACGAGCAATTCCCCATCGACGTGTTCCAGACCGGCTCCGGCACGTCGTCCAACATGAATGCCAACGAGGTGATCGCACACCTGGCCGCCGAGCGCCTCGGCGAGGCGGTGCACCCGAACGACGACGTGAACATGTCGCAGTCGTCGAACGACGTCTTTCCGTCCGCGGTGCATGTGGCCGCGGCCGAGGAGATCGTCCGTGATCTCATCCCGGCCGCGCTTCACCTCGCGCGGGCGCTGCGCAAGAAGCAGCGCGAGTTCGCCCACGTCGTGAAGAGCGGTCGCACGCATCTGATGGACGCGACCCCCGTGACGCTCGGTCAGGAATTCGGTGGCTACGCGTCGCAGGTCGAGGAGGGCATCGAACGGCTCCGGGACGCGTTGCCGCGCCTGTGCGCGCTGCCGCTCGGCGGAACCGCGGTCGGCACGGGCATCAATGCGCCCAAGGGCTTCGCCAGGAAAGTGATCAAGCGGCTCGCCGAACGCACCGACCTGCCGTTCACCGAGACGAAGGACCACTTCGCCGCGCAGGGCGCGCAGGACGCGCTGGTCGAGGTGAGCGCACACTGCAAGACGCTTGCGGTCTCGTTGATCAAGATCGCGAACGACCTGCGCTGGATGGGAAGCGGACCGCGCACCGGCCTGGCCGAGATCCGCCTGCCCGACCTCCAGCCCGGATCGTCGATCATGCCCGGCAAGGTCAATCCGGTCATCCCGGAGGTGGTGACGCAGGTCGGCGCGCAGGTGATCGGCAACGACGCGGCCGTGACCTTCGGAGGCTCACAGGGAAACTTCGAGCTCAACGTCTTCGTCCCGGTGATCGCCCGCAACCTCCTGGAGTCGATCGAGCTGCTCGCGAGTGTGTGCCGCGTGTTCGCCGACAAGTGCGTCTCCGGGATCGAGGCGAACGTCGAGACGCTGAAGGGATATGCCGAGTCCTCGCCGTCGATCGGCACCGCGCTCAACCCCTACATCGGGTACGAGAAGGCAGCTGAGATCATCAAGGAGTCGACACGTACCGGCGCGTCGATCCGGGAGATCGTGCGCCGCCGCAAGCTCATGACCGACGAGGAGCTC
>DASQHW010000088.1:0-8463 GCA_035631895.1 Acidimicrobiia bacterium
GTGGATTGCTTGTGGGGCGAGACGCTGCCCGAGCACCCCTTCGGCGCGCTGCAGGTCGTCATGTCGCGGCTGCGGAGCAGCTTGGGTGAGTGCGCGCAGCGTGTGGTCTTCGGGCACGGCGGTTACCGCCTCGATGCCGCACCCGAGGAGGTGGATGTTTTTCGTGCCGAGGCGCTGTTGCGAGACGGGAGGGCTGCGCTCGGACGCAGCGAAGGCGCTCGCGCCGCGGCCCTGTTCGAAACGGCACTCGGCTTGTGGGTGGGTGAGCCGCTCGGGGATCTTGCCGATCTCCCATTCGTGCGTGATGCCGTGCACCGTCTGCACTAGTTGCGCTTTGCGTTGATCGAGGCTCGCAACGACGCGTATTTCATGGACCGGCGTCATCTCGAAGTGCTCGTCGACATTGATGCGCTGGTGCGCTCGGAGCCGCTGCGCGAGCGTCTGCGGGGCCAGCAGGTGGTCGCGTTGTACCAAGCCGGACGCCAGGCAGAGGCGCTGAGAGCCGCAGACGGGTTGCGGAAGGTCCTGCGCGACGAGCTCGGGTTGGAGCCCTCGCACGCGATGCAGGACCTCGAGCGAAGGGTCTTGCAACAGGACCCGGGCCTGCTTGCCACCGCCGCAGGATTCATGACGCCGCTTCCCGCTTGGACGGCCGAAGTGCTGCCGTTCGTCGGTCGCGAGGCCGAGCTCGACCTGGTCCTCGCCCATCTCGCGACCGCCGCCGAGGACGGGAGTCGCTTCGTGCTCATCGAGGGATTCCCGGGCATCGGAAAGTCACGCTTCCTGTCGCAGATCGCGCGCCGCGTCTCGCGTGACGCCATCGTCCTGCCGATTCACGTGCACGACGCGTTCAGTCCGGCACTGCACACCGTCGCGCGTGTCGTCGCAGAAGCCACGTTGCGTCTTTCGGACGACGAGCTCTCCGTCATGATCGACGACGTTCCCGACATTCCGACCGACGTCGCGCAACTGCGAGCGGTCGCGTCAGACCTGATCTCCGGAAGACCACTCGAGGGGTTGCTGCGCGATGAGGATCTCTTGCGGAACATGGCCCGGTGGATCGCGGCGCTTTCCCTGAAGGCGCCGGTCGTGCTGTTGGTCGATGACCTGGACCTCGCCGGGAGTGCCCTGCAGCATGTGATCTGGCAACTGGCGTCGTTGTCGCACCCGAAGCGGGTCCTCGTCGTCGCCAGCGCCCGGACGCCGGTCGAGCAGACGTCTCCGTCTCTCGCCCGCATCATCCCGGCGCTCGAGCGGCTCGGTCTTGTCGGCCGCGTCGACTTGCCGACATTCGACGCGGACTCCATCAGCCAGTTGCTCAAACAAATGCATGTCGCGCCGCATGTGGAACTCGTGGACCGGTTGCAGGAAATGACTGCGGGCAACCCGCTGCTGCTGGCGGAGCTGCTCAGCCTCGGGCCACCGGAGCGTGTTGCCGAGGATTGGTCGTCCCCACCGCGGGTACGCGACGTTGTTCGACAGCGCGCTGCCGAGCTCGGGCGTGCAACCGCCGAATTCCTCTCGCAAGCGGCGCTCCTCGAACACGACTTCACCGTGGAGCTGCTCGCCGACATCATGGGATCGAGCCCCGCGACCGTACACACGCTCGTCGATCGAGCGGTGGACGCGCACGTGCTCCTTGCGAGCACAGCTCGCTCCTATCGGTTCTGCCATCAGCTGTTCCGCCAGACGCTCATCGGCGACCTGACGCCCGCGCAGCGCGCGGACGGACACCGACGGATCGCCTGCGCGCTCGAACGAGTCGACTCGTCGCCCGCCCCATTGGCCATGCACTGGGCGGGCGCGTCGGGCCCCGACGCACCTGCAAAGGTCATCCGCTATGCCAGGGCGGCCGGGCGCGAGCGCCTGCAACTGTTCGAACCGAGGTCGGCCGCACGGTTCTTCGAACTGGCACTCGCGCAGCTCACCGACGACGGTGAGCGCGCTGCACTCCTCGTAGAGCTCGCAGAGGCACAACAGCTCTCGGGCGACACGAACGCTGCTGCAACGCTGCAAGAAGTCGTCCACATCGCACTTGCCACAGAAGACGAAGAGCTGGCCCTTCGGATCGTCCAGGTGACCACGCCGAGCTGGTCGACGCTCCCGGGGATCGACCCCTCCGAGACCGAGCAGCTGCTCGCTCGCGCGTCGAACGTCGTCCGCGACGACGCGACCCGGAGCCGCATTCTCGCCCGCCGAGCGATGACGGTGTGCGCTTCCGATCCGGAGGCTGCCGAACGGATGACCGATGACGCCATCGCGCTTGCCCGCGGCGCGAACGATCGCACGGCGCTGCACGAGTCGTTGCTCAGGCGGACCGCGGTGTCACTGTCGCCGCACAGCCTCGAGGCCCGCCGGCGTGCGGTGCGGGAGGTACTGGACGCCAGTGAGTACTCGGTCGACATCTCGACCCGCTACTCCGCGCTCGGTGCCGCCGTCGTCGCCGCGGTGCAGGCCGGCGACGTCGACGAGGTCGAACGCTGGAGTGCCGAAGCCGATGCGATCGCCGGCCAGTACGACCTTGCTCCGATGCGATGGAGCGCGATGGTGCGGCGCGCATGGAGAACGGGCCTCGCGGGCCACTTCGACCATGCAGAGAAGCTCATCGAGAACGCGCGCAGGTTCGGGAGCGAGTCTGCGGTCCCGGGTGCACCGGAGGCGGCGCTCGTGCAGCGTGGCCTCTTGAAGTGGCAGCACGGTCGCGTGGCCGAGACGCTGCCCGTCGTCCGCGCCGCGTTCGCCCACATGAACGCCGACTTTCCCGGCATCGCGCTCGTGCTCGCGCGCGTGCTCGCCGAAGTAGATGCGTCCCATGACGAGGCACGAGCACACCTCGCAGAATTCGCGCGCGACGGCTTCGCACATTTGCCCCGCGGGACGTTTTGGTCGTCGGCCCTCATACTGACGGCGGAAACGGCCCGCATCGTCGACCTTCCGGAGGTCAGCGGCGCCATCAGGGACCTGCTCATGCCATTCGCACACCAGGTGGCGTTCTCAGGCGTATGGGTGACCGCGCCCATCGCCTACGGACTCGGCGTCGCAATGACCGGCTGTGACGACCCGCGCGCTCCTCGATTCTTCGACCAAGCCGCCAACCTTGCCGATCGCATACACGCGCCGGTGATCGCTGCTCGCATCCGCGAACACCCATTCGCCGACGTGCCCGCGAAGGGACACAGCTAAGTGGACCGTGGTGCGGAGGTCATGGCGCAGTTGTTGGCCTTCGTCGAGCAGACCGGCGATTTCGTCGGGGTGTCCGATCCCTGGGGTCGCATCCTGTACCTGAACCCGGCCGCGCAGAAACGCCTCGGCGTTGTCGCCGACGCGACCGAATTGACGATCGCGGACCTCTTTCCTCTCGAGTCGTTCCGCTTCTACTACGACGTCGTGCGACCGCAATTGTTGCGCACGGGGGAATGGAGCGGCGAGGTCCTGGTGAACGCCGCCGGCGGTGACCCGATCCCGATGTTCGTCTCGACGACCGCGAGGCTCGGTCCGGGCGGCGAGACCAACGGCGGCGTGGTGTACGCGCACGAGCTGTCGCAGATCGACCTCGACAGGATCAGCGGTGATGCCGAGGTCGACGAGGTCACCGGGCTGCTGAGCCGGCCGGCGTTCGACGATCGCCTGGGCTTCGCGCTCGCGGCATCGGATCACGGCGGCGAGGTTTGCGCACTGGTGCTCGCCGAGATCACGGGCTGGAACGACATGATCGAAACGCACGATGTGCTCACCGCGTCGGCGGTCATTCGAGCGCTCGGCCGCCGCATCGCGCGTCTCGCGAGGACGATCGACATCGTCGGACGGGTTGACGAACATCGACTCGGTCTCGTCCTCCGCAGTGTTCGCAGCCACGGCGAGGCGTTGCGCATCGCACGGACGGTGCACGAGTCGCTGTCCGATCCGCCTGTCACGACCGTCGCCGGAGAGATGACGGTGCGCATCTCGTGTGGTGTCGCCTTTCCCGAGCCCGGCGACGATCCGGCCGCAATGATCCAACGGGCCGCGACGACCATGACGCTCGAGACGCCGGGCGGCACCGTCAACGTCTACGCCCCGCACGCGGATACCGACCGGCCCGAGGCATCGCTCACAATGGACGACTTCCGTGTTGCCTTGAGTCATGGCCGGGTGAAGCCCTACGCCGAGCCGATCGTCGACCTCGGTTCGGGTCTTGTCATCGGCTACCGCGGTCTCGTGCAGTGGCACCACCTCACATTGGGCAACCTCGACGCCGACGCATTCATCGGCATGATCGCCGAAACCCCGTTGGCAAACCAGATTGACCTCTACATCGCCCGCGAAACCGCTGCGGTGCTCGTGCTCACCGAGCGAGGGGCACCACTCTGCCTGTACACGCCGGTGTCGAAACGACTCATCGCCGACGTGCGCACGGAGGAATACCTGTCGGAGATCGCCGGGGCGTTCTTCCTCTCGATGCACCAGCTACGCCTGCAACTCGACCGGTCGGTGCTCGAGGACTGGACGCCCGGCCTTCGCGACGCGTTGCAGTCGCTCCGCGACGCCGGTGTCACTCTCGTGCTCACCGGCGCCGAGCACGTATCCGACGTCCGAGCTGCCGACGACCACGGTTTCGGCGAGGTGCACCTCGCGCAGGAGCGCGTCCACGCCGCTGCGAACGACTCCGATGCGATGCGCGTCCTGACGGACATGGTGCGACTCGCACACGACCGCGGCCTCGTCGTCGCGGCGACGGGCGTGGAGCGTCCCGAACAACGGGACGCGGTGATCGCGGCCGGCTGCGATCTCGCGTCGGGGGATATCTACGGCGCACCTGTGCCGACCGAAACCATCGAGGATCCCGACGCGCCGGCCGGCTGAGGTCTACCGGCGTCGCCGGCGGTGTTGGGGGAGATCGGAGAGGGCGATGCTGATGAGGAGCCAGCCGGCTGCGGTTGCGGCGAGTCCGAAGAGCACGATGGCGACAGCCGGGTAGCCGAAGAGTTTGGGTGTCGCGTCGATGCGCATGATGAGCGCGGCTCCGACGACCAGGGCTGCGACCACCAGACCCGTGGTGAGCCGGTTGGCGAGCTTCTGCACGCCACGCATCAGCTCTTTTTCGTCGATGCCCTGCACGTTGAGAGTGAGCTGGCCTTCGGCGAGGGCGTCCATGACCTTGTTGACACGGCCTGGCAGCTTCTCGGCGAACTCTTTGGCATCCATGGCAGCGGCGATGACATTGCCCGGTGATGCGCTCTGCAGCATCTTCTTGCGGAGCAGCTCATGGGCGTGCTGCTCGATGGTGGAGTTGGGCTCGAAGGTGGGATCGAGGAGACGCGCGACCTCGTCGAGGTTCAGGAGTGCCTTCCCCATCATGGTGAGCTCGCTGGGCGGTCGCAGGTCTGCCTCACCGGCTGCTTGGAGCACCTCGCCGAGCACCGCGCCGGCTTGCACGTCGGCCACCGTGACGTTGAGGTTGCGGCCCACGATCTGCGCCACGCGTCGGTGGAACGCGTCGCGGTCGAATCGGTCGAGTTTCTCGCCCAGGTCGATCATCACCTCGGCGGCGTCATCACCTCGTCCGCCACTGATCGCCAACAAGAGCTTGATGAGGGCGTCCTGCGTACGCGGCTCGACCCGGCCGACCATGCCGACGTCGATCAGTGCGAGGCGGCCGTCGTGGGTGAGGAGCACGTTGCCGGGATGCGGATCCGCATGGAAGAACCCGTCGATGAGTATCTGATCGAGATACGCCCGAAAGAGATCACTCGCCAGCTTCGCGCCGTCGAGCTCCAGGCGTCCGACGGGTCCGAGCGTGGCGAGGTTGTGACCGGCAACCCAATCCATCGTGAGGACACGGCTGGTGCTGTAGTCGGCGACGGGCAACGGCACGACGACGCTGTCGTAATGCGAGAGATTCTCGTGCAGGGTGACCAGGTTCGACGCCTCGGTGCGGTAGTCGAGCTCGGCCATCAGCGAGATACGGAACTCCTCGACCATCGCCGCGAACTCGTACCGACGTCCGACTTCGGTATGGCGATCGATGAACGTCGCGAGCTCGTCCAGGACGTCCATGTCCTCCACGATTCGCTCCCGGATGTCCGGGCGCTGCACTTTCACGGCCACTGCTCGCCCGTCGCGCAGCGACGCCCGGTGGACCTGCCCGAGTGACGCCGCCGCGGCCGGCCGGGCCGAGAACTCCGAGAACGCGCGCGACATTCGCACGCCGAGCTCAGCAGAGACGACGCGCTCAATGTCTTCGAACGGCACGGGCTCGACGTGGTCCTGGAGACGGCCGAGCGCCTTCAGGTAGACGGGTGGCAAGAGATCGGCGCGTGTGGACAGAACCTGACCGAGCTTGACGAATGTCGGCCCCATCTCCTCCAACGCGGTGACGAGCTTTTCGGCGTCTTCGCCGCTCGAACCGTCGCTTTCCGAATCCGGACCCTGTCCGAGCGATGTGAGGCGGCCGCCGATGCCGCCATGCTTGAGCAACAAGCGACCGATATCCGTGTATCGGATCAGATGCCTCGCCCTCACCCGCATGCCCTCCGCGGTCTCACATCCGGCCCAACGCGATGGAACTCTCGTTACCCGCTCACCGCCCAAATCACCCATCGATCACGATGACGCCCTTGCGTAGACCTGAATCTGCACGCCGTCGGGCCCGACGGTTCTCGTCTCCACGAGCTGGAAGTTCCGCCGGTCGATGCCGTCGGGAAACAGGTGCTTGCCGCGTCCGAGGATCGTCGGGAACACCATCAATCGCAGTTCGTCGACGAGCTCGTGGGCGAGCAGCGTCGCCACCAGCGTGCCGCTCCCGGCAACCAGGAGAGTTCCCCCGGTCGCTTCCTTGACCTTGGCGATCTCGTCGGGGACGTTCGCGGAGATCACTGTCGTGTTCTGCCATGTCGGGTTCTCGAGCGTGGTCGAGACCACGTACTTCGGATCATTGTTCAGCTTGTCGGCGAACTGACCTTCGCGTGACGGCCATGCTGCGGCAAAACCCTCGTACGTCACACGACCGAGCAGGTGCGCATCGGCCTCCACGAGCTCGTCGAGCTTGAACGTGTCGCCGTCTTCGCCTCGGTTGTACTCGAACGTCCAACCGCCGTGCTCGTAGTTCTCCGCGCCGCCCGGGTCCTCGAAGATCCCGTCGATCGACACGAACTCTGTCACCACCAACCTGCCCATGACACTCCTCCTGCTGCGTACCGCGGCCCGATGCCCGGCTGCTCGCAAGGTGCTACGAACGACGATCGGCTCAGAGGACAGGATGACGCGAACTCGCCTCGGCCGGACGAAGCGAGAGATCACCGCGCCCGATTAGGGTCCGCGGATGCGCCGCGAGGTGGTGACGGGTTACTGCTGGCCGCAATCGGTGTCCCCGGGTGAGCAGGTCGGTCTGCACCTGTCGTCGGCAGCCGGGCGGCCGGTGCGCGTCGAAGTGGCGCGGGTGGGCGGCCGGCGAGAGGTCGTGATCCGTGCCGGCGCGGTCGCGGCCGGCGAGCACGACACGCCGAAGGACGCTTCCTCGGAGGGGTGCGGCTGGCCCGTCGCGCTCACGCTGGACGTCGACCCGACCTGGAGGTCCGGCTACTACGAGGTCGTCATGGAGATCGACGTCGGTGAGAAGGTGCGACGCGACCACGCGTTCTTCGTCGTGCGTCCCTCTCCCGGCGCGCGCATCGTGGTGGCGCTGGCGACGAACACGTGGCACGCCTACAACGACTTCGGGGGACCGAACCTGTACACGGGTGGCACCCACGTCGCGATGCAGCGGCCGATGGCGGCGGGCTATCTCTACAAGCCTCCGGGCAAGGGCCGTCGGGTCACCGGAACCGGCGCGCCCGACCCGCAAAACGCCGCGCACGTCGGCTACCTCCAGCTCAACCATCTTTCGGGCTATGCCGGATCGGCGGGTTGGCCGGACTGGGAGCTGCCTTTCATCGAGTGGGCAGAACGCGAAGGGTTCGAGATCGGGATGTGCACGAACGCCGATCTCGACGCACACCCCGAGGTGTTGGACAACGCGAGGCTGTACCTGTCGGTCGGGCACGACGAGTACTGGTCTCGCGGCATGCGCGACACCGTGGAAGCATTCATCGCGCGCGGCGGCAATGCGGCGTTCTTCTCAGGCAACACGTCGTTGTGGCAGGTGCGGATCGAGGGCGACGATCACGACGTGATGGTCGGGTACAAGGGTTTCTTCAAGGACGACCCGCTGATGGGAACCGACCGCGAGCAGGAGGTGACGACGTTCTGGTCCGATGTGCTCGTCGGTCGTCCCGAGAACCACATGACCGGCGTCTCGTTCACCCGCGGCGGCTACCACCGCATCGGTCGGAATGTGACCGCCGGCCTCGGCGGCTACACCGTGCACCGCGCCGGTCACTGGATCTTCGACGGCACCGGGCTCGGCTACGGCGATGTGCTCGGCGCCGGTGCGACCGTCGTCGGCTACGAATGCGACGGATGCGTGTTCACGTACCGCGACGGGCT
>DASQHW010000089.1:0-2757 GCA_035631895.1 Acidimicrobiia bacterium
ACTGTCAACACCGTCACGCCGCTCGCGGACGGCCGCCTCTCGGGTGAGTCCACCGACGGCCCGGGCTTCCTCCGTGCCCTGCGCGACGCAGGCCACGAGGTGCGCGGCGCGACGGCGCTCGTCCTCGGCGCGGGCGGCGCAGCTCGTGCCGTCGCGCACGCGCTCGGCGCCGCCGGCGCCCGCGTGACGGTGTGTGCCCGGCGCGACGACGCCGCCCGGGTCGCCGCCGTGCTCGGGCACGGTGCAACGGTCGCGTGGGGCGAACGCGCCGCCGCGGCGGCCGCGGCGACCGTGGTCGTCAACGCGACGCCGGTCGGAATGGGAGATGGCAGCCGGGATGCCCCGCTCCCGGTCGAGGCGCTGCATCAGGGGCAGGTGGTGGCCGATCTCGTTTATCACCCGCTCGAGACCGCGCTCCTCGCCGGCGCCCGCGAGCGCGGGGCCGACGTCGTCGACGGGCTCGGCATGCTGGTGCACCAGGCGGCGCTCCAGGTCGAGCGCTGGACCGGCGAGGTCGCGCCGGTCGCAGTGATGCGCGCAGCCGCGATCGGCGTGCTCCGCCCGGCGCGCTGACCGGACCCTCACGCGTCGTGCGCGCCCGCGTCTGCCCGCGCCGCGCACGCATCCGGACTTCCGTTCAAGACGCGGCCCGCAAACCGTCGATGGAATCTCACGCCGTCGTTCGGGAGAACTCGATGCTGCAGGGAACATTCGAAACGCTCGCTCTGGCAGAACTGCTCGGACTGCTCTCGCAGTCGCGCAAGACCGGCGCGCTCTGGCTCGACGCCGGCCCGGCATCGGCGGTCGTCTACATCGTGGACGGCCGCTGCTGCGCGGCATTGTCGAGCGACGCCGCCGAGGCCATCGCCGACGCACCGTCGCTGCTCGTTCGCCTCGTCGACCTGTGCTTCGGCGTCGCCCGTGCAGAAGACGGTTCGTTCCGCTTCGGTGTCGAAGAGCCGCCGTGGCGGTGCGCCGAGACCGTCGACCTCGAGGTCGCGAACGACGAGCTCGCCCGCCTGCTCGACGAGTGGCGCGAGATCCAGGCCGTGATCCCGTCGCTCGAATGCCGCATCCGGCTGACCGAGGAGCTCGGCATCGACGAGATCGTCGTCGACCGCGAGCGCTGGCGTCTGCTGACGGCGATCGACGGTCGCCGCAACGTGCGCGATCTCGTTCGCAAGACCAACCGGGCGGTGCTCGAGGTCTGCCACGCGGTCGTGGCACTCGTCGACGCCGGCGCGGTCACCGTCGCGCAGCCGCCCGCGGCCCCCTCGACAAGTCGCTCCACCGGCGGCAAGGCGAGCCGCCCGGTCGTCGACCCCGAGGTGCCGTACGGCCCGGGCGTCGAGTCGCCGCACCCCGGCCCCGGTCCGGGCGAACCCGCCGAGGACGGCGAGGCCGAGCACGCCGGAAAGGGGCAGTACCTCCGGGTGTTCTCGGCGCTGCGTGAGGCCTGACCGCCTTCACGCACAACGCTGTGGGGTCGACGAAGTGGGACGAAAAACCCGCACGCGCAGCGTGACTCGCGATACAGCAGGGCGCGCGACCCGCCGATAGTTGGGGTGTTCCTAGGAGGGGCGTGTGTCGGAGGGGACGCCGCTCGGCGCGTTGCTCATCGACGAAGGACTTCTCACCGAGGCCCAGCTCGATGCAGCTCTGTCCGAGCAGTCGAGGAGCGGCAAGCCGCTCGGGCGGTTGCTGATCGAACAGGGCACGATCTCGGAGACCGAGCTCGTGCGGACGCTCGCGCGCCAGGTCGGCCTGGAGTTCGTCGACCTCGAGGACTGGACGATCGACGGCTCGGTGGCGTCCGTGGTCTCGGAGTCACTCGCCCGTCGCTACCAGGCGATCCCCATCGGGTGGGACGAGGGCAAGCTCGTCGTCGCGATGGCGGACCCGTCGAACGTGTTCGCCGTGGACGACATCCGCGCGCTTGCCGGCGCCGACGTCCGTTCCGTCGTCGCAACCGCGAGTCAGATCCTCGAGACGATCGAGAAGCTCTACCGCGTCGACGGCGAGGTCGGCGAGCTGATGCAGGCGGCGACCGACGAGGCCGACGAGGAAGCCGACCTCACGAGCATTTCGGAGGTCGTCGAAGACGCCCCGATCGTCAAGTTCGTCAACCTGCTCGTGAACCAGGCGGTGAACGATCGTGCCTCCGACATCCACGTCGAGCCGACCGAGACCGATCTCCGCATCCGGTTCCGGATCGACGGTGTGCTGCACGAGGTGATGCGCTCCCCGCGGAGCATCCAGGCGGGCGTCATCAGTCGTTTGAAGGTCATGGCCGACATCAACATCGCGGAGCGCCGTGTCCCCCAGGACGGCCGCATCACGATGAAGATCAACGGTCGCAACATCGACCTGCGCGTCGCGACGCTCCCGACGGTGTACGGCGAGAAGGTCGTGATGCGCATCCTCGACAAGGGCCAAGCGGTGCTGCGGCTCGAGGATCTCGGCTTCCTTCCCGAGGCGCTCGCGCGTTTCGAGATGTCGTATCGCAAGCCCTACGGCACGATTCTGGTGACGGGACCGACCGGATCGGGAAAGTCGACGACCCTCTACGCGACGCTCAACCTGCTGAACGAGCCGCACCGGAACATCATCACGGTCGAGGACCCGGTCGAGTACCGGCTTCCGGGCATCAACCAGGTGCAGATCCACCAAAAGGCGGGGCTCACGTTCGCGGGGGCGTTGCGCTCGATCCTGCGCGCCGACCCCGACATCCTCCTCGTGGGTGAGATCCGCGACAAG
>DASQHW010000090.1:0-3437 GCA_035631895.1 Acidimicrobiia bacterium
CCATCAAGGAGATACCAATGTCGCTGGCGTTCGAATCTCGCATGTTGATCGACGGCAAGCTCGTCGAGGCAGAGGGCGGCAAGACCTACGAGAACCTGAACCCGGCGACCGAGGAAGTCATCGGTCCCGTCGCCGACGGCACGCCCGCCGACATGGAGCGGGCCATCACCGCGGCGCGGCGTGCCTTCGACGAGACGAGCTGGGCAACCGACCGGGCGTTCCGCAGGGCATGTCTGGAGCAGCTGAAGGAAGCCCTCGAGAAGCACAAGGAAGAGCTGCGGCCCCAGATCGTCGCCGAGGTCGGCTGTCCGATCGGTCTCACGTTCGCGATCCAGCAGGACTCGTGCATCGACGACATGCAGTGGGACATCGACCTGATCGACCGCTACGAATGGGAGCAAGAGCTCGGCGTGCACGAGTTCTTCGGCATGCAATCGAACCGGCTCGTCATCCGCGAGCCGATGGGCGTCGCGGGACTGATCACGCCGTGGAACTTCCCGTTCATGCTCAACCTGTCGAAGCTGACGCCCGCGCTCGCCGCGGGCTGTACCGCCGTGCTGAAGCCTGCGCCCGACACGCCGTATGCAGCGACGTGGATCGGCAAGCTCGTCGCCGAGGAGACCGACATCCCGGCCGGCGTGTTCAACGTCGTGACCTCGGCCGACCCGGCCGCGGTGGGGGAGGCGCTCACCTCGAGCGCTGCAGTCGACATGATCTCCTTCACCGGCTCGACCGCGGTCGGCAAGCGAATCGCGGCGCGGGGTGCCGACACGCTGAAGCGCGTGTTCCTGGAGCTCGGCGGTAAGTCGGCGAACATCGTGCTCGACGACGCCGACCTCGCGGCCGTGTTGCCGTCGACCGGGATGGTCTGCATGCACTCCGGCCAGGGCTGCGCGATCACGACCCGCCTGCTGTTGCCGCGGTCGCGCTACGACGAAGGTGTCGAGATGGTCAAGGCCGCCTTCGAGAGCTTCCCGTACGGCGACCCCATGGACTTCAACAACATGGCCGGCCCGTTGATCAATGCGCGGCAGCGCGAGCGGGTGCTCGGGTACATCGAGAAGGGGAAGGCCGAAGGGGCCCGGTGCCTCGTTGGTGGTGGCGCTGCGACGCAGTTCGACAAGGGGTACTTCGTGCAGCCGACGTTGTTCGTCGACGTCGACCCCGACTCGACGATCGCACAGGAGGAGATCTTCGGACCGGTCCTGTCGGTGATCCCGTACGAGGACGACGACGACGCGGTGCGCATCGCGAACAATTCGCGTTACGGCCTCTCGGGGGCGGTCAGCGGTGGATCGCTGGAGCGCGCGCTGGCCGTCGCACGTCGTATCCGCACGGGCACGATCTCGGTGAACGGCGGCCAGTGGTTCGGCCCCGACTCCCCGTTCGGCGGCTACAAGGAGAGCGGCCTCGGCCGCGAGCACGGTGTCGCGGGCTTCGAGGAGTACCTCGAGACCAAGACCGTCGGGCTTCCCCCGTCGTAACTCGCGCAACAGCCCGGGCGGGCGGGACGCGTCGCCCGGGCCGTGCGACCGCCAAGGGGAAGGCGGCATTCGGAGACATAGACGTCCGTGCCGCTGGATTCGTTCCTGCTCCGGTCCCGATGTTCAGGAAGGCTGGGCACGCGCAAACGCGATCGTGCCTTCGATGAACGCTCCCACGTCGCGGTACTTGCCCTCGAACACCTGGCCGAACCATTCCGGCACCGCGACCTCGAGCCGGTCCTGCTCGATCGTCGACAGCACGGGCTCGACCATCGCGTCCACCGGCAGCATCTCCACACCGGTCACGCCGAGCGGGTCGTTGTCCGGGAGGTGGAACAGCTCGGTGTCGATCACGCCGGGATAGACGACGTGCACCTTGACGCCCGTGTCCCGCAGGTCCACCTGCAGGCATTCGGCCCATGCCGAGATCGCGGCCTTGCTCGCGGCGTACGCCGACTCCGCCGGCGGCGAAAGCCGTGCCGCGACCGACGAGACGTACACCAGCCGACCCGTCCGCGCGACGAGGTCGTCGAGCAACGCCAGAGTGAGACGCACCGGCGAGGCGTAGTTGATCTGCATCACCGACTCGACGATGTCGGGTGTGAGCGCGAAGACGGTCTTGCGCTTGGGGATGCCCGCATTGTTGACGAGCACGTCGATCCCGCCCAGCTCGGACGAGGCTCGCTCGGCAAAGGAAGCGATGCCGCCGAGATCGGCAAGGTCGACCGTCCACGCTCGCGACTCAGGCGCATGCACGCGGCACTTCCGGAGCACTGCTTCCAGCCGGTCCGCGCGTCGCGCGCAGATACCGACGGTCGCGCCCCGCTTGGCGAAACCCTCGGCGAGCGCGGCGCCGATGCCCGCGGACGCGCCCGTCACCAACACGTGCTTCCCACTCAGGTCGTACGCCATGGAGCGAAGCTAGCCTCCCGCCCGCATGTCGATCACGCCCGACTCCGTGTTGCTCACCGACCGGTTGGTCGTGGTCACCGGTGCCGCAATGGGCATCGGCGCCGCGGTCGCGGCCGCATGCGCACGCTTCGGCGCGGACGTCGCCGTGTGCGATCGTGATGCCGAGCTGCTGCGGCGTACCGTCGCAGCAATCGAGGAAACGGGCCGGCGCGCGCATTCCACCGACCTCGACGTGCGTGACGGCGACGCTGTCCGGGAGTGGATCGCGTCGCTCCCCGCGATCGACGCGCTGGTCAACAACGCAGGTGGCGGGTTCCGCGCACCCTTCCTCGACGTCAACGACAAGGGCCAGGACGCGCTCATCCGCGAGAATTTCGTCAGCGTGACGCAGATGGTTCGCGCGTGCGTGCCGAAGATGCCTGCGGACGGCCGCGCCTCCATCGTCAACGTGACCTCGATCGAGGCGCATCGTGCCGCCCCGGGCTTCGCGATCTACAGCGCCATGAAGGCCGCCCTCGTGAACCTGTCGATGACGCTCGCGCTCGAGCTCGGTGACCGGCGGATCCGCGTCAACTGCATCGCGCCCGACGTGATCCCGACTCCCGGCATCGGCGGCGAGGTGCCCGTGAAGACGCCGCTACCCGTCGCCGGCCACGTCGACGACATTGCGGGCGCCGTCATCTATCTGGTCTCGGACCTCGGCCGCTTCGTCACGGGGACGACGCTCCATGTCGACGGGGGCAACCTCGCGGCCGGCGGCTGGGGTCGCGCGTCGGACGGAAGCTGGGCGACGGCCGGCGAGGAGCACGGGGGATGAAGTTCGGCGTCGCGTTGGGCGCGCTCAACCCGCACTTCCATCTCGACGCCACGCTCGAGGCCGACCGCCTCGGCTACGAGTCGGTGTGGCTGCCCGAGCACCTGGTGTTCACGCGCACGATGTCGCGGTCGCCGCATCCCGGACAGGATCACCCGCCGGTCCCGCCGACGGCACCCATCTACGACGCGTTCGCGTATCTCGCGTATCTCGCGGCCCAGACCGAG
>DASQHW010000091.1:0-2121 GCA_035631895.1 Acidimicrobiia bacterium
ACGAGCGAAACCCGGAACTCGTTCCACGACTTCCCGATACCACGGCACTTCCTCGGTCATGCCGATGTGCCCGATCATGGCGGTCACTACCAGGACGTCGACTGGACCATCGCCGTACACGACATAGGCAATGTCGAGGCCGCCGCTGTCCGCGTACCCAAAGGTTGGTTCCATGCCCGGCGCATTGTTCCACCACCACGACCGGCGGCGCATCCGTTCGGACCGAACGCCACGAGTTCGCGTGTGTCGTTGTCGGCGTTGTCGAGGGATGCCTCGAAGCGGCCGAGTGGGTCGTTCAGGGACGTTGCCTGCGACGGCGGAACGTGGCTCGGAGGGCGACGGCCAGGCTGCCGCTGGTGGCGAGGAGTGGGGTGAGCCATTCCTCGAACGGCATGCCGCCGATATGCGCGAGGGTCATTGGTAGCTGGCCTTGTAGGTGTCGTGGCGAGCGAACCATGACATGTCGCCTTCGTTGCGGCCCTCGGGTGTGCGGTCGAGCCATTGCCACATGTTCCAGAGTGCGTCGAGGCCGCGCGCGTAGGCGGAATACGTGTGGTAGACGACGTCGCCGTCGATGGCGAAGGCGCTCATGCCCGGAAGTTCGGCGGGCAGGTGCGCGGGGTCGCGTTGCGCGGCGTCGAGGGGCCGGAAGTTGTACGACGCGTTGTGTTCGACTGATTCCTCGGTGAACGACACGTGGAAGTCGAAATTGAAGTCGCTGCGCCCAGAGGACGCCCACGGGAAGCTCCACCCCATCCGCTCGCGATACGCGAGCAGCTTCGGCAGCGGTGCGCGAGAGATCGCGGTGAACGCCACGTCGTGGTTTTGCAGGTGCAGGTGCGTCTCGTCGAATCCGTCGGCGACCGACGAGCAGCTTGGGCAGCCTTCGTTCCAGTCGGGACCGAACATGAAGTGGTACACGACCAACTGTGGGCGGCCACGGAACAGGTCCGGGAGCCTGACCTCGCCGTCGTGGGTGTCGAACACGTAGTCCTTGTCGACACGCACCCACGGCAGCTCGCGCCGACGTCGAGCGACGTCGTCTCCCAGGCGTGTGAGTTCCTTTTCGGATTTCAGGAGCTCGAGCCGTGCGGTGCGCCAGTCGTCGTAGGTACCGGTGATGTGGTTCGTCATCGGGCGGTTCCTCCTGCTTGTCATGCGCTCGAGGCGGGTGCCGGGGGCGCGTCGGGTCCGGGGTCGCCACCCGTCGCGGCGACCGCGAGGCGCCCGACGTAGTAGGTCCACCCGTGGGAGTGGTCACCGACCGCGTCGTCGGGCAGGCCGCGGTGCACGAGACGCACCCGCGTTTTGTCGCCCTCGCGGTGCAGCGTGACCTCGACGGTCGTCGAACCCGGCGCGATGCCGTGCTCTTCGCCCTCCCAACCGAACGTGAACACGACCTTCTCGGTCGGCACGACCTCGACGAACTCTCCGGCGGCCTGGTTCCGGCCCCCGACGAGCACGCGATAGACACCGCCGCGTCGGGGATCGATCTCGGCGAAGGTGCCCATCCACTCGACGTGCCGGTCGGGATTGGTCAACAACGGCCAGATCGTCTCGGGCGAGGCGTCGATCACGATCTCGCGCACGAGTTCTGCCATCACGTTCCCTTTCGTCGTGTTCCTCGGCCTCGTGCGTGTCGCGCGCGTCTCTGTCGTTGACGCGCTTCGGCGGCTTCGGCGGCGTCCCGCAGACGCTCGAGTCCCGAGGTCCAGTAGTCGTCGAGGAAGGAGCGCAGTTCGGCCACGGTGTCGCGGTTGGCGCGGTACAGACGCCGGGTGCCGTCGCGTCGTTCGGTCACGAGGTTGGCGCCTTTGAGCACGGACAAGTGCTGGGAGATCGCGGGCCGGCTGACATCGCGGAATCGATCCGCAATGTCGGTGGCCGGCAGCTCGTGTGACCACACCAGCCGCAGGATCGCCCGACGCCGAGGCTCGGCGAGCGCTTTCAGTGCCGCATCCACCCGCGTAGGGTAAGCTACTGCTTACATAAGTGTCAACTTAATCTTGCTGCGTCCGGGCGAATGCAGCGAGCTGCGTAGCGCGTTCTCCCCTGACAGTTACGGCAAATTCCCTCTCCGCTGGTCGCTCTCGCTTGTTGACACAGCACTGAGCGGCCACC
>DASQHW010000092.1:0-15372 GCA_035631895.1 Acidimicrobiia bacterium
CCCAAGCAATTCCTCCACATCGACCAGGCCGAATGCATCCTGTGCGAAGGCTGCGTCGACATCTGCCCCTGGAAATGCATCCACATGCTCTCCACCGACGCCGTCGACGAAGCCGTCAACGCCGACGCGCCCGGCGACGACCCCAAAGACCACGTCTTCTTCGTCGTCGACGAAGACGTCTGCACCCGCTGCGCCCTGTGCGTCGACCGCTGCCCCACCGGCGTCATCATCTTGGGGAAAGTCACCGACCAATGGCGCGACGGCGACCCCAACGTCCGCACCAACCGACACGGCTACGCCTACGGCGTCCGCTTCTGAGCCCGGAAAAGGATGTAAGCGGTGGCGAACGGGAACGGCAGCAACGGGCACCGGCCCAAGATCCTGGAGCGCGTCGGCGAGATCGGCGAGAAGACGCGCGAGTCGCAGGCGTGGAACTCGATCTTCCGGCCGGGATCGGTGTTCCGCAAGGGCTATACGGACAGCCCGAGGAACCGCTCGTACGTGATCATGAACAACGTGCTGTTCCACCTTCACCCGGTGAAGGTCAAGCGGCACGCAGTGAAGGTCTCCTACACGCTGTGCCTCGGTGGCCTGTCGTTCTTCCTGTTCATCCTGCTGACGGTCACCGGGATCTTCCTGATGTTCTTCTACCGGCCGACCGTCACCGAGGCGTACGCGAACGTGCAGTCACTGGAGACGGCGGTGACGTTCGGGTCTCTCGTCCGCAACATGCATCGTTGGGCCGCGCACCTCATGGTGCTGTCGGTGTTCTTGCACATGTCGCGGGTCTTCTACCACGGCGCCTACAAGTCGCCGCGCGAGTTCAACTGGGTGATCGGCATCATCTTGTTGCTGCTCACGCTGCTGCTCTCGTTCACCGGCTATCTCTTGCCGTGGGACCAGCTGTCGCTCTGGGCGGTGACTGTCGGCACGAACATGATGGGCTACACGCCGGTGTTCGGCCCGCAGGTGAAGTACGTCCTGCTCGGGAGCAAGGAGATCGGCAGCGAGACGCTGCTTCGATGGTATGTGCTCCATGTGTTGTTATTGCCGTTCGTCATCGTGATCTTCATGGCTGTTCACTTCTGGCGCGTCCGCAAGGACGGCGGAATCTCCGGGCCGCTCTAGGTCGAAGGGAGGCGCGCAAATGACCGAAGTTCCCGAGCATCTCCTGAAACGGAGCCAGGAGCGCCGCAAGGCGCTCGGCGTGCCCGCGGAAGGCGAAGAGGGTGCCGAGGCGCCCGCCGCGGCCGCGCCCGAAGCGGAACCTCCCGCGGCCGAGGATGCCACGGCGGCCCCCGCCGCCGACGCGGGCGGCGACGGCGACGCGATCACCGAAGACAAAGGTGGCGTTCCCGCGCACCTGCTCGAGCGTTCGCGCAAGCGCAAGGCGGCGCTCGCGGGCGGGGGCGGCGAAGCCCCGGCCGCGGCCGGGGCGGGCGGAGGACGCGCCGCCGCGACTGCGGTCGCCGCGCCCGCGCCGACGAGCACCGGTCCGGGCGGTCACACGCAACGGCTGCTCACTGTCGTCAAGTCCGGCTCGATCCAGCAGGCGCGCGCCGACGCGCAGGACAAGGTGCACGTCTGGCCGCACCTGCTCGCAATTGAGTTCGCGGCGACGCTGTCGCTGATGGCATTCATCACGATCTTCTCGGCACTCGTGAAGGCGCCGCTGCTCGGCCTCGCCGACGTGAACCAGACGCCGAACCCGTCGAAGGCGCCCTGGTACTTCCTGGGCTTGCAAGAGCTGCTGAAGATGTTCCAACCGATGGTGGCGGGTGTGACCATTCCGGGCATCGCGCTGGCGTTGCTCGCGATCACGCCCTATGTCGACAAGAACCCGTCGCACAAGCCCGCTGACCGCAAGTTCGCGATCGTCATGATGACGATGTTCCTGATGATGTGGGCCGCGCTCGTCATCATCGGTTCGTTCTTCCGCGGTGAGGGCTTCAACTTCGTGTTCCCGTGGAACAAGGGCATCTTCTTCGAGCTGTAGGAAGCAATGCGCCTCGCAATCCTCATCATCGTCATCCTCGTCGCGGCAGTGGTCTCAGTCCTGCTGCTCGCGAACCGCACGCGCTCCTCGACCGGCTCCCTTTCCCGGGAGACGCGCCGGCGCGATCGCGGCGCTCCCGCAGCGTCCGAGACGCCCGCACTCTCGACGTCCACCGACATCGAGGCGGCCGGCCGCGAACGCGCCGACGACACTCGCTCGCGGCTGGGCGGCGCGCTCGCGCGGCGGCGCGCCGGCGAGGTGGTGGAGTACGAACCCGTCGCCGAGGAGGAGCTCGGGGTCACCCGGCGGCAGTTCTTCAACCGCGCCATCCTCATCGCCGTGGGATTCTCCGTCGCCGGCTTCCTGCCTGCGATGCTCGCGTTCCTGTGGCCGTTCCGGGCAACGGGATTCGGCGGCAAGGTGAAGGTCGACAAGTCGCTCCCTGACATCATCAGCTACGTCCAGACGAACCGGAAGCCCTATTACGTCCCGCTCGCTCGCACGTATCTCGTGACGTATCCGAAGAGCGCGCTTCCCGCGGCGAAGAAGGTGTACAACCCGATCGTCTACGACGACATGTCGAAGGGGATCGTCGCCCTCTACCAGCGGTGCGTGCACCTCGGTTGCCGCGTGCCGTTCTGCGAGAGCTCCCAGTGGTTCGAGTGCCCGTGCCACGGCTCGAAGTACAACAAGGTCGGCGAGAAGAAGGCCGGCCCTGCGCCCCGCGGCCTCGATCGGTGGCCGGCAGTCATCGATGGCGACTCGGTGACGGTCGACACGAGCGGCTCACCGATTCTCGGACCGCCGATCGGCACCAATACCACTGGTCAGGAACCGGAAGGCCCTCTGTGCGTGTAACCCCGTCCGTGAGCGTCGCGCCGTGATCGCCGCCCTCTGGAAGAACGACGTTCGGCACTTCCTCATCCTGCTGAACTTCGTCGCGCTCGCCGCACTGATCGTCTACCTCGTCGTCGCGGTGCTCTCGCCGAGACGCTCGCGACACGAGGAGCGCGAAGCGCCGAACGTCGTGCCGTTCCTCCGCGACGAGGACCTCGAGGGTCGCCGGCTGGAGCGGGTGCAGGGGTGGGCGCTGATCTTCGCCGCAGTCATCGCCATCGCGCTGCCGATCTACTGGCTGCGCGAACCGACCCGGCAGAGCCAGTCCGCCAGCTACTTCGACAGGAATTCCGTGAACCGCGGCGCCGTGCTCTTCGCGAGCCCGGGCACCCCGGAATATCAGGCGGCGACGTCGAAGCAGTGCGCCAACTGTCACGGCGACAAGGGCCAGGGCGGGGTCGCACCGTTCCGCATCGGCGGCCAGTCCGTGAACTGGAAGGCGCCCCCGCTCAACACCGAGGCGTTGCGCTTCACCGAGGAACCGGCGTGCGCCGATCCCTCGCTGCGGCAGCCGACGACCATCTGCGAGATCACCGACATCATCACGTACGGCCGGCCGGGCACGCCGATGCAGGGTTGGGGCATCGCAGGCGGTGGCCCGTTGAACGACCAGGGCATCGCGGACCTCGTGGCGTTCATCAAGTCGATACAGCTGACGCCGGCACAATCGCAGGCTCAAGCCGCGAAAGCGCTCGAGATCGCGAAGAACCCCGATCCCGGGCAGAGCGACACGTGCCCCGAGTACATGTCGTGCCCGGCGATCGCCACGAGGGACGCCCGGACCGCGCTGGACGCCGCACGGAGCACCCTCGCCCAGCAGAAGAAGGCCGTGCAGACCGCGCTCCAGCTTCCGGGCGCGACCGATGCCGAGCTGACGAAGCAGTGTGACGATCTCACGCACCAGGTCTCCGCCAACCCGTCGAACTTCAACCTCCCGGCCGACGTCAAAGCGCGTGCCGTCGCGTGCGGCACCTATCTGGATGCCGTGCAGAAGGCGAGCGACGCCCAGGCGGCGTACGCGTGGGCCCTCGACTGGCAAAGGCGACGGGCGAACGTCAGCGACGGGCAAATGCTGTTCGAGCTGAACTGCGCGCGCTGTCACACCCAGGGCTGGTCGGTGTTCGATCCGACCGCACCACCGACCGCGATCAATGGTGTGAGCATCCTCGGCCTGTCCGGGGGCGGCGGTGGTCAGGGCGGCGGCATCGGTTTCAACCTCCGGGACGGTGACGTGATGCGCCGGTTCGGGACCGACGCGAACGGTGGGTTCGCCACGCAGCTGGACTTCGTGAAGACCGGTTCGATGCCGTACAAGCCCTACGGGATCCTCGGCCTCGGTTCCGGGAAGATGCCCGGCTTCGGCCAGATGCTGACCGCCGACGACGTCGGCCGGATCGTTGCCTACGAGCGCTACTGCCTCGATTCCACGAACTACAACAGCGTCTCGCCGTCGTGCAACACGGACCCGCAGCCGCGCACACCTCCGACGTCAACCACGACGACCGTGGCGAAGGGATGACCGTGGCATCTCCGATTGCGTTGCTGCACCTGCTCGCGGCCGAGGGCCCGAAGGACGCGAACATCTGGAACCCGACGATCATCGGCATCCTCACCGTGCTCGCGGCGATCGGCCTGTTCTGCGGCTCGGTGTATCTGCTGCTTGCGACGAACCTCGGCGCGCGCCTCGGATTCCTCGTCGCGGCCGCCGGTCTGTCGGGGTTCATGCTGTTGCTGGCGACGTTGTGGTGGACGTCCGGCAGCAGCGGTATCGATCCGCCCCACGGGCGCTCGCCGCAGTGGAAGGTCGTCGAGATCGTCAAGAATCCCGCCGACTCCAAGATCCCGGTCGTGCGCGACATCGCGAAGAGCGGCAAGCTGATCCCACCCGACAAGCTCACCAACCTGAAGCCGGCGATCGATACGGCGATCGTGCCCGACAAGTCGTTGAACGGTGAGACACCCAAGGCGAAGCCGTTCGCAACGCTCGGCTTCAGCGACACGACCCAGTACCTGGCGGACGCGCCCGGCCTGAAGGCCTATGAGAAGGGCGGCGGCACCAACAACATCTTCTGGCACAACGCGCAGTACGCGATCGTGCAGCTGTGCATCACGGTGCCGAACAGCACGCCGCCGACGTGCGACCCGCTCAAGGACACGCCGTACATCGTGCTCAAGCACGACCTCGGCGCGTTGCGCCAGCCGGTCGTCGCGTACTGGTTCATGGCGCTGCTGCTCTTCGGGCTGAGCCTGCTCGGCCTGCACTGGTACGAGCAAGATCAGCGAGCGCGCGCACGAGCGGGGCTCGCACCGGTCCCCTCACCGGGGGCGTAAGGAGACGAGATGGTTCTCGCCCAACAGCTGATCGATGCGAGCAAGGACGGCGGCGCCGCGTTCGTGGCGATGGCGGTGATGTGCGCCTTGTTCGTGGCGTCGCTCTTCTACATGGACAAGGTCCGCCGGAAGCGCGAAGAGCGCCGCGGCCGCTAGCGAGGCGCCAGCGCTTCGGCGACGGCGTCGATCGTCGCGTCGATATCCGCGTCGGTGTGCGCGAGGCTCGGGAACAGCGTCTCGTAGCCGCTCGGCGCGAAGTAGACGCCCCGCTCGAGCAGGGCGTGGAACAACTGCGCGTAGCGAAGATGGTCCGCGTTGCGCGCCGCCTCGTAGTTGTCCACGGGGGTGTCGGCAAAGAACACGCCGAGCAATGTGAACACGCGTGTGACCTGGGCGACCACACCCGCGTCGGCGAACGTCTTGCGGAGGCCGTCTTCGAGCCGCTCTGCGGTGCGTGCGAGGCGGTTGTACGCCGCGTGATCGAGCTCGGCGAGCACCGCGAGCCCGGCTGCTGTGGCCAGCGGGTTCCCCGAGAGTGTCCCTGCCTGGTACACGGGACCGAGCGGCGCGAGCTCGTCCATGATTGCGGCGCTGCCACCGACCGCAGCGAGCGGGAGCCCACCACCGATGACCTTGCCGAAGATCGAAAGATCCGGAGTGATGCCGTAACGCGCCTGGGCGCCACCGAGCCCGACGCGAAACCCGGTGATGACCTCGTCGAGCACGAGCACCGCGCCGTGACGCGTGCACCCGGCGCGCATCCGGCGCAGGAACTCGCTCGAGGGCGCGACCAGACCCATGTTCGCGGCGATCGGCTCGACGAGGACCGCCGCGACCTCGCCGCCGTACGCGTCGAACGCAGCGTCGAGTGCGACGACGTCGTTGTACGGCACGACGATCGTGTCCGCCACCGTGCCGGGCGTGACGCCCGCGCTCCCGGGCAGGCCCAGCGTGGCGACGCCGCTCCCCGCGTGTACGAGCAAGGCGTCGAGGTGACCGTGGTAACAGCCGGCGAACTTGATGATCTTGTTCCGGCCCGTGACCCCGCGGGCCAACCTCACGGCGGTCATCGCGGCCTCGGTGCCCGAGGAGAGCAGCCGCACCTTCTCCACGGACCGCACGCGATCACAGATGGCTTCGGCGAGCTCGACCTCGCCCGGAGTGGGCGCGCCGTACGAGGTGCCGTCGTAGGCGGCGGCGCGCACGGCTTCCACGACCTTCGTTGCGCCGTGACCCAGGATCGACGCTCCCCACGACTGCACGTAGTCGATGTACGTACGACCTTCGGTGTCGTACAGACGGGAGCCGTGCGCCCGCGCGACGAAGAACGGCTCACCTCCTACCGCGCCGAACGCGCGGACCGGTGAGTTCACGCCGCCGGGTATGCGCGCGAGCGCGCGGGCGTACCAGTCACTCACGGCTGCGCGTGGAGCAACTCGGACACCTCGCGCGCGAAGTACGTCAAGATGATGTCGGCGCCGGCCCGCTTGATGGCGAGGAGATGCTCCAGCGCGACCGCGGTGCCGTCGAGCCAACCGAGCTGCGCGGCCGCCTGCACCATCGCGTACTCGCCGCTGACGTGGTACGCGGCCACCGGCACGTCGAACGTCGCTCGTACGTCGGCGATCACGTCGAGGTACGCGAGCGCGGGCTTCACCATCACCATGTCCGCGCCCTCGGCGACGTCGAGCGCGACCTCGGCGATCGCTTCGCGGCCGTTGGCCGGGTCCATCTGGTAGCCGCGACGGTCACCGAAGCGCGGGCTGCACTCTGCCGCATCCCGGAACGGCCCGTAGAGCGCGCTGGCGTACTTCGCCGCGTACGCGAGGATTGCCGTCGTCGCGTGTCCGGTCTCGTCGAGCGCGGCACGGATGGCACCGACCTGGCCGTCCATCATCCCGCTCGGCGCAACCACGTCGGCGCCGGCGTCGGCCTGCGCGATCGCGATGCTCGCGTACCGGTCGAGGGTGGCATCGTTGTCGACGTCGCCACCCGGTGTGAGGATGCCGCAATGACCGTGGTCGGTGTACTCGTCGAGACAGTTGTCGGCCATCAGCACGAGCGCATCGCCGACTTCGTCACGCAGCTGGCGAAGCGCGAGCTGCACGACGCCGTCGCGTGCGTCGGCTTGTGAGCCCCGCGCGTCCTTGTGCGCGGGCACGCCGAACAGCATGACGGCGGGCACGCCCAGCTCGGCAAGGCCTCGGACTTCCTTGCGGAGGCTCTCGACGGTGTGTTGGACGCCACCGGGCATCGATGTGACCTGCTCGGGTGCATCGATGCCCTCCTTCACGAACAATGGTGCGACGAGGTCGTCGACGTGCACGCGGTGCTCACCGACCAGCCGGCGCATCGCGGGCGTGCGACGGAGCCGCCGGAGCCGCCGTTCGGGGAAGGCCACGACCCCGAGGTTACCGGTGGAGCGTCGTGACGAGGGCCGTGAGCAGACCCTCGATCGTGTGTGGGTCGGCTTCGGCGTCGACGCGGAGCCCTCGGGCGCGCGCCGTCGCGCTGGTGACCGGTCCGATCGACACGACGACCGCTTGTGGGTCGGGCAGTTGTCCCGCCGCGTCACAGAAGTTCGTCACGGTTGACGACGAGGTGAACGTGATCGCGTCGACCCCGGCGCGCAACTGTGCGAGGGCGGCCGGATCCGGCTCCGCCGTCGCGGTGCGGTACACCGTGAGGACCTCGACGTCGTAGCCCTTCTGGGCAAGACCTTCGGGCAGCACGTCACGGGCGACCTCGGCGCGGGCGAGCAACACGCGACCGGTGCCGGGCGGGAACTCGTCGAGCAGCGCCTCGGCGACGAAACGGGCCGGGACGAGATCGGGGCGGACCCCCCGTTGCGCGAGCGCCTGCGCCGTGCCCGTACCGATCGCAGCGATCTTCACGGGCGCAAGCGCTCGGGCGTCTCGTCCGCCAGGCTGCAGGCCTCGCTCGAAGAACGCCTCGACGCCGTTCACGGACGTGAACACGACCCACGAGAACGTGGCGAGATCCGGGAGCACGAAGTCGACGGGGACGATGGTGATCGCCGGCAGCTCGATCACCGCGGCACCCATCGCCTCGAGACGGCTCCGGAGCTCGCTGGCCTGCTCACGCGCGCGGGTGACGACGACGGTCCTGCCGAACAGCGGTGTGCGCTCGAACCAGGCGAAGTCCAGCGCGGCAACGTCACCGACCACGATCGCGCTCGGTGCTTCTACGCCGGTGTCGGCAATTGTCCCGAGCGTCGCGCGCACTGTTCGTTGCTCGGGGCGCGTGCCCCAGCGCACCGCGGCGGCGGGTGTGTCGGAATCGCGTCCGCCGGCAATGAGGGCCTTCGCGATCTCGGCCACGCGCCCGGCACCCATCAGGATCACGAGCGTGCCGCCCACTCGCGCGAGCGCATCCCAGTCGACGTCGGTGCCGTTCTTCGTCGGATCTTCGTGACCCGTCACGACCGTGAAGTGCGTCGACACGCCCCGGTGTGTCACGGGGATGCCCGCGTATGCCGGAGCTGCGATCGCGCTCGTCACCCCGGGAACGACCTCGAACGGCACACCCGCAGCGATGCACGCCTCGGCCTCCTCGCCGCCGCGTCCGAAGACGAACGGGTCGCCGCCCTTCAAGCGCACGACCGCGCCGCCGTCGCGAGCTCGCGTGACGAGCAGCTCGTTGATCTGCTCCTGACTGAGGGCGGCCCGCCCGGGCGCCTTCCCGACGTCGACGAGCTCGGCGTCGGGACCCGCGAGCTCCAGGAGCGCTGCGGACGCGAGCCGGTCGTACACCACGACGTCGGCGGCCCGCAGCAGCGATTCACCCCGGCGCGTCAACAGTCCGGGGTCGCCCGGGCCCGCACCGACCAGGTACACGGTCACGAGGCGATCTCCTCGGGAAAGGCGCGCCGCAATTCGTCGGAGGCTTGCCGGCCGACCGCGCCCGGATCGTCGCCCTCGACGCACGTGCGCACCAACACGTGACCGTCGAGCGACGCGAGCAGAGCATCGAGCACGATCGTGCCGTCCGCGGTGAGCGTCGCGAGGGCGCCGCAGGGCAGATCGCAGCCGCCGCCCAGGGCCGCGAGGAACGCTCGCTCGGCCCGAACCGTGCGGCGCGCGGCCACGTTGTCGATGGTACGCAGCCGCGCCGCGGTCCGCGCGTCGTCGGCGCGGCACTCGACTGCGAGCGCGCCTTGTCCGACCTGTGGCAACAGCACCTGCGGCTCGAGCACGTCGGTCGCCTCCGCGCCGAGCCCGAGCCGGTCGAGGGCCGCGTACGCAACGATCACGGCGTCGTATCCCATCTCGGTGCGTTTGCGGAGACGTGTCTCGATGTTGCCGCGCAACGGCCCGAACGTGAGGTCGGGTCGCGCCGCTGCGAGCTGGGCGCGCCGGCGTACCGAGCCCGTGCCGATGCAGGCACCCGTGGGCAGCTCGGCCATGCGACATCCGACGAGCGCGTCACGCACGTCGCCGCGTTCGGGAATCGCGGCGAGCGACAGGCCCGTCGGGGTCACGGGCGGGAGGTCCTTCGCCGAATGCACCGCGACGTCGGCTCTGCCGTCGAGCACCGCCTGTTGCACTTCCTTCGTGAACACACCGGCCCCGCCGATGGCGTGCAGGTCCGAGACCTGGTCGCGATCGCCGGTCGTCGTGACGAGCACGTACTCGACATCGGTCCCGATCAGTGCTCCCACACGGTCGGCCTGCCAGCGCGCGAGCCGGCTGGCGCGCGTGGCGACGCGGATCACTGCTCGGTCGATGGCAGGTCGAACAGTGTCGCGAGGGCGTCGGCGTAGTAGTCGCCGCGCGGTGTGCCCGCCGCGTCCTTCACGCGCACGGTGGGCTCGTGCAGCAGCTTGTTCACGATCCCGTGGGTGATCGCCTCGACGAGCTCCCGCGTGTCCGGGTCCAGCTGGGCCAGCTTCGCCTTGAACCGCTCGATCTCGAGCTGCCGCACCCCTTCGCCGAGCTCTCTGAGCGACGTGATGAGCGGCGCGACCTCACGGGCGGCGCGTTCCCCGCGGTAGCGGTCGATCTCGGCCGCGAGGATCTCGCGCACCTTGCCGATCTCGCGCCGGCGGCGCTCGGCAGAGCGCTGCGCAAAGTCCTTCAGGTCATCGAGGTCGAGCAACGTCACGTCGAGGACGTCGGCGACGCCGGGGTCCACGTCACGCGGTAGGGCCACGTCGACGATGAGCAGCGGACGCGCGTTCCGGCACGCCATCACCATCTCCACCGTCGCACGCTCGATGAGCACGCCGCTCGACGCCGTCGACGTGAACAGCACATCGGCATCGACCAACGTGTCGGCGATGTCCGTGAGCGGGATCGCCTTGCCGCCGACCTGCGCGGCAAGCTCCTCGGCGCGCGCCGCGGTGCGGTTCCCGATCCAGACGTGCTCGACACCCCGCGATCGCAGCGTCGACGCGAGTCCCTTCCCCATCTGCCCCGCCCCGATGACCAGCACGCGCGCGCCTTCGAGCGTGCCGAGATGCTCGGCCGCGACGGTCACGGCCGCCGACGGGATCGAGACCGGATGTCGGGAGATCCCCGTCTCGGTGCGCACGCGTTTGCCGGACTCGACGGCGTGCCTGAACAACCGCGATAGCGCCTGTGATGACGTCTGCTCCCGCGTCGCGGCCTCCCACGCGTCGCGTACCTGTCCGAGGATCTCGCTCTCACCGACGATCATCGAGTCGAGCCCCGCCACGACCGAGAACAGGTGCCCGACGGCCGCGTCGTCGTAGTACGTGTAGAGATGATTCTCGAACTCCTCGGGCGCGGCGCCGGAATGGTCGGCGAGAAAGTCCCGGACATCGCCGACCGCGCCGTGGAAGTGCGTACAACGCGCGTATATCTCCGTGCGATTGCACGTGGAGAGGACGACGACCTCGAGCAGGTGCTCGCGCGCCATCAAGTCGTGGAGCACCTTGGGGACCATGTGCTCGGGCACCGTCATTCGCTCGAGCAGCTCGACCGGCACGGTGCGGTGATTGAGGCCGACGACGATCACAGACACGTCTTCAGCAACTCCCTCGCGTCGTCGATGCGCCCATCACGAACCAGCTCCACGATGCCGTCGTCGAAGGCCCGTTGCCAATCGGCGTCCTCACTCGAACGCCCTGACGCACGGAGCTCTTCCCGGGCCTCGCTGAGCAGGTCGAGCAGCGTCTCGTACTCGGGCCCCAGCTCGTCCTCCCACACTCGGCGCAGGTGGGCGGCCAGCGCCGGGCTGCGGCCCCCCGTGCCGACGGTGACCACGAGATCGGCGCGGCGAATCACGGACATCAGCGTAAAGGAGCAGTTGGCCGGGTCGTCGGCGCTGTTCACCCACACCCGCGCGGCCTCGGCTGCCGAGTGCACGGCCGCGTTCACGGTCGGGTCGTCGGTTGCCGTGAACGCGAGCCAGGCGTCACGCAGATCGTCCGGCGCGAACCCGCGCCGGTGCAGCACGAGGCGGCCGGCGTCGGCCCATGCACGAACCTCGTCACCGGCCTCGGGCGCGACGACCTCCACGACGGCACCGAGGTCGAGGAGGGGGGCGATCTTGCGGGCGGCGACGCGACCGCCGCCGACGACGACGACGCGCCGGCCGCGCACGAGGAGATTCGCCGGGAGTCCGGCGAGCCCCGGGCGCCCGGATGACTCAGTCACGCAGCTCAGCTCGCTGTGGCGCCCCCGCCCCACGCCGGAGTTGGTAGAAGGAGAGGATCTGCAGCTCGATCGCGAGATCGACCTTGCGCATCGACACGCCATCGGGGACCGTGCAGACCGCAGGCGCGAAGTTCAGGATCGAGCCGACACCGGCCGCAACGAGCCGATCTGCGACGTCCTGGGCCACCGCGGCGGGCACGGCGAGAATGCCGATCGCGATGCCGCGCTCGGCGACGACGCGGTCGAGGTCATCGATCGACTCGACGGCGAGCTCACCGATGCGACGACCGACGAGCTCGGTGTCGGCGTCGAAGAGCGCGACCACACGGAAGCCCCGGGCACCGAACCCCCGGTAGTTCGCGAGCGCGCGGCCGAGGTTGCCGATGCCGACGATCGCGACCGGCCAGTCGCGGGTGAGGCCGAGCTCACGCGAGATCTCGTGCAGCAGGTACTCGACGTCGTAGCCGACGCCGCGCGTGCCGTAGGAGCCGAGGTACGAGAGGTCCTTGCGAACCTTGGCGGCGTTCACGCCCGCGAGCTCGGCGAGACGCTCCGAAGAGATCGTCGGCACCTGGCGCTCACCCGTCTCGACCAACGCCCGGTAGTACAGCGGGAGCCGGGCAACAGTCGCCTCGGGGATCCGGCGTCGGGGCGTTGCTCCCACCTCTGTGGCCACCTGCGTCCTTTGGACTGCGGGCCCGAACCCCTCGACGCGGCGCTCGGGTCGTCCGCTCCTCACCGCAGGGTATCGACTTTGTGCACGTATTCTCAAAGTGGAGAAGGGTAGTTTTCGACCGTCATGGTTGCCGGGCTCGCCTTTCTCGCCACCGCCATCGCGACGGTGTTCGCCCAGGCCACAGCGGTCCGCTGGTCCCGCTCCAAGGCGCCGCACCAGGGCGCGTGGACCTTCGCCCTCGCGCTGTTCGCGCTCGCCTCGGCGACACTCGCGATGGGCGCGGGCACGCAGTGGGACGACGGCACGTTCCGCGCGTTCTATCTCCTCGGCGCGATCCTCAACGTGCCGTGGCTGGCGCTCGGCACGATCTATCTCCTCTTCGGGCGGCGGGTCGGCAACCGCGTACGTGGCGCGCTCCTGGTGTTCTCCGGCATGGCGTTGGGGACCATGCTGTCCACACCGATTCACGGCGCCATCGATCCCGCGGGCGGCATCCCGGTGGGCAAGGACCACTTCGACGCGTTGCCGCGCATCCTGGCCGCCGGCGGCAGCGGTCTCGGGGCGCTGGTCGTCTTCGCGGGCGCGGCCTGGTCCGCGGTGCGCTTCGCACGTGGCCGCGCGGCGGGATCGGGCGGCCTCGCGACCGGCAACGCGTTGATCGCGCTCGGCACGCTCATCCTGGCGAGCGGCGGGCTCCTCCAGGGAACGCTCGGTCACGACGAGAGCTTCGTGATCTCCCTCGCCGCGGGCATCGCAGTGATCTATGCCGGGTTCGTCGTCGCGTCGGGGGCCCGCCTCCCGCGGGCCGAGAGTGCGCGACGCACGACCTTGCCGGCAAGTGTGCGCGGCAACGCGTCGACGACCTCGACGCGCGTCGGCAACTTGTAGCGCGCCAGGCGCCGGCCCGCGTATCGCAGAAGTTCGACCACATCCGGCGTTGCATCGCCGTGCGCGACGACGTACGCGACGACGGTCTCGCCGGTGCGCGGGTGCGGCTCTCCGACAACGGCCGCGTCGTCGACCTCAGGGTGCGAGCGCAATGCCTCTTCGACCTCGCCCGGATACACGTTGAAGCCGGAGACGATGATGATGTCCTTCGCACGATCGACGAGTGTGAGCCATCCATCCGCATCCGCGACCGCGACATCCCCTGTGTGGAGCCAACCACCTTCCAACACGGCGTTCGTGTCCTCGGGATCGTCCCAGTACCCGGCGAACACGTTCGGCCCACGGACGACGATCTGGCCGGGATCGCCGTCGAGCACGCCGTGCCCGTCGGCATCGAGGAGACGCACCTCGATACCGGGAAGGGGCGGTCCGATCGAACCGGGCCGCGGCGAGGCGGCCACGGCAGTCGTCGTCACGACCGGTGACGCCTCGGTGAGCCCGTAGCCGTCGTGCACGACGGCGCCGAAGCGCTCGCGGATGCCGTTCACGACATCGGTTGGGAGCGCGGCAGCACCGGACACGCACAACCGCACGCCGTCGAACGCGTCCGCAGGTGCAGCGTGTTCGTCGAGCGCGAGCCAGGCCGAGTAGATCGCCGGCACCGCGGCGATGATCGTCACACCATCTGCGCGAACACGCGCAAGCGTCTCGGCGGGGTGATAGTGATCGACGAGCGACACGCCGGCACCGGCGAAGAGCGCGAGCCCGAGCACGACGTTCAGGCCGTAGACGTGGAAGAGCGGCAGCACACCGAGCGCAATGTCATCGCGGGCCAGGCGCAGCCCCGGATGCGATTGCATCTGCTCGAGGTTCGCGAGCAGCGAGCCGTGCGTGAGCATTGCCGGCTTGGGCGCGCCGGCCGTCCCGGCCGTGAACAGCAGGACCGCGAGATCGCTCGGATCGCGTTGGACCGGCGCGAGATGCTCACCGACCTCTGCGGCTTCATCGAGCACGAACAGCGCGTTCGTCGAATCGTGTTGCGCGAGCGCGCGACGAGCAAGGTCGCTGTGCGCCGGCGACGCGACCACGATCGACGGCGAAACCACCGCGAGCTCGTGCGCGACCTCTTGCGCGGGTGAAGCAACGTTCAACGGGACCGCGACGGCACCGGCACGCATGGCCGCGAGGTAGGCAACGACGAATGCCGGCTCGTTGCCCGCGACGATCGCCACGCGGTCGCCCGGCGAGGCGTCGATCGCGAGCCGGGCAGCGACGGCCCCCGAGCGTGCGGCCAGCTGCCCGTACGTCACCGGCGCGTGGTCGTGCCGGCCCACGAGCGCGACCCGATCGGGGTCGTGCTCGGCGGTCGCGACCAGGATCTCGGCGAGGTTCATGGTGCCGGGAGGCTAGGTCGACCGTCCGAACCGCGCCTTGTGACATCGACCACGGAGAGTGGTAGATCTGCTCAAGACGGACGCTCGCAGTGTCGTTATCTCTTGCACAGCGAGGGCGACCGGAGCACCGGCGGGGGGCTGGATCATCCAGCGGTCTCGACGGCACGAAGGCCGCCTCCGCCCAAGATCGGGGTTCCGGTCGCGGGTGTGGGCGTGTGGCCGCGCCGGGGATACCCGGGGCGTCCACGCAACGTAGCCTCCCAGCCCGCCCCAGAAACGTCCGCATGCGCGATCGGAACCTTGATTCCTCCCCGTTTGATCTCCCCGGTGATCCCGGGGGGCGCCACTCGGCGACCCAAACGGATCGTCAGCCGCCGACCCTGAAGATGAACTGCGCCACCGCGGCGGCCAGGATCAACACGAGCAGGCAGGCGAGCACCAAACTCGTGCCCCATCTCATTGCGCATCTCCTTGCGGCGTGATGATGGTGACCGCGTGACCGGCGCGGATCTTCAGCTCCGAGGCAGCCGACCGCCGGTCGAACGCGAG
>DASQHW010000093.1:0-8064 GCA_035631895.1 Acidimicrobiia bacterium
ACCAGGACGCGCCCGAACCTCAACCCGAAGATCGTTGCACCGGTCGCGGCGGCGATCGTGTTGCTCGGCGGTCTCACCTTCCTCGCGCACAGCAACGCGTCGAGCGAGAAATCGAAGCAGGCCGCCGTCGAGACGGAGGCGTTGAAGCTCAAGAACCAGCTCGGCCATCTCCTCCAGGGCGCGACGCCTTCCGGCCAGAGCGCGAACCTCGCGGCCCAGGCTGCATCGGTGCTCGGCACGGACGTCGGCTGGACACAGATGCTCAACGACGTTCGCGCCTCGCTGCCCGCGGGCGTGTGGCTGACGACGCTGCAAGCGCAACACACGCTCGTGCAACCGCTCTCGTCCGGGAGCGCATCGTCGACCGGGAGCGCGTCGTCGACCGGGAGCGCGTCGTCGACGGGAACCGCATCGTCCGGGAGCACGTCGTCGACCGGGAGCGCGTCGTCGGGTACGGGTACTTCGACCGGGCGCGCCACGAGTCCCATCGCCGCGGGCGGCGCGTGCGCAACATATCAAGGGGCACTTGCCGGGCCGGTGACGATGTCCGGCATCGCCAAAGACCTGCCGGCGCTCGCGGCGTTCCTCGACAAGCTCGCCGTCGCGGGAAATGCCACGAATCCCATCGTGAGCGGCGTCACGTTCACGACCGCCCAGAAGGCCAAGTTCGGCGACGCGGACGTCATCACGTTCACCGTGAATGCAACGCTTGCATCGGGTGCGCGTAGCGACCGTCTCCACAGTTACTTCAAGGGGTCGCTGTGCAAGTGAAGACGAAGAACATCGCGGTCATCGCGCTCGGTGTCCTGCTGGTGCTCCTGCTCTGGTACCGGCTCGTGTACTCGTCGATGTCGAACCAGGCGACCAAGGCGAAGCAGGCGACACACGACGCGCAACTTCGCGTCGACGCGCTGCAACATCAGCTTCGCCTGACGACCGGCGGCGCGAACGGTGAGGCGAAGAAGGCCTCTGCCGACGAGCTGCAACACGCGATTCCAGTGACGCCGGCGCTCTCCGACTTCCTTCGCACGACCGACAGGATCCGCGCCCAGACGGCCGTCGGCTTCCAGTCGATCACGCCGAGCGCGCCGACGGTGATCGGGGGCGTGCAGACGATCAATCTCGGGATCGTCGTGCAGGGTGAGTATCGCCAGGTGCTCGCCTATCTCGACGCGCTGATGAAGACGCCCCGGCTCGTCGTCGTCGACAACGTCGGTGTGACCGGAGGAGGCGCGTCGGGTTCGGCACCGCCGGGTGGCGCGGCTGCCGGCGGGCCGACCGGTGAGCTCTTCGCAGGCGTGGGAGCACCACCGATGTTGCAGGTGCAGCTCACTGCTCGTCTGTTCGCCCAGCCGCCCGCCGGTCTCGCGATCGGTTCGGCATCATCGGGAGCGACCGGCTCGACGAGGGCGCCCGCAAGCGGTCCGACATCGCCGCCCGGCGTCGCGACCAGCTAGGCAGCTCGCCTCCGTACCGCCGAGGGATCCACCGTCATCCCGTAGGATCGCGGGGTCCCGATCTCGTCGTGGAGGCGCTGTTGTTGCGGTTCCTGACGGCGGGCGAGTCCCACGGACCGGCGCTGGTGGTCACCGTCGAGGGTTTGCCCGCCGGTTTGCCGATCCTCATCGAGGACGTCGCGAGCGAGCTCGCGCGACGCCGTCTCGGCTATGGACGCGGTCCCCGCATGCGCTTCGAGCAGGACGAGGTCGAATTCCTCGGCGGTGTTCGCCACGGTCGCACGTTGGGGTCACCCGTCGCGATCGTCATCAGGAACAGCGAGTGGGCGACCGGCAAGTGGGCCGACGAGATGTCGGCCGCGCCCGGCACGACGTCCAACCCGCTGACCCAGCCGCGCCCGGGGCACGCCGACCTCGCGGGCATGCAGAAGTACGGCTTCACCGACGCGCGTGACGTGCTCGAGCGTGCGAGCGCACGGGAAACCGCCGCGCGCGTGGCGGCCGGCGCGCTCGCGAAGGCACTGCTCGCGCACATCGACGTGTCGGTGCTGAGTCACGTCGTCGAATTGGGGGGCGTGCGGGCGGAGCAGGCGCAGCGGCCGCGCCCCGAGGACCTCGCGCAGGTCGATGCCTCCGAGGTGCGCTGCTTCGACGCGGACACCGAAGCGGACATGATCCGCGAGATCAAGGAAGCGGCCAAGGCCGGAGACTCGCTGGGCGGCGTGCTCGAGGTGCTCGGCTACGGCGTGCCGCCCGGGCTCGGCTCCCACGTGCACTGGGACCGTCGTATCGACGGCCTGATCGCACAGGCGTTGATGAGCATCCAGGCGATGAAGGCGGTGGAGCTCGGCGAGGGATTCACGGTCGCGGGTGGCCGGGGCAGCGTGGCGCACGATGCCATCAGCTGGGACGAGGACGCGCGCGAGTACCGCCGCGAGTCCGCCCGCGCGGGTGGTATCGAGGGTGGCATGACGACCGGCGATCTCCTCGTCGCGCATGTCGCGATGAAGCCGCTTGCCACCTTGAACCGCCCGGTGCTGCAAACGGTCGACGTCGAGACCAAGGAGGCCACCGTCTCGTTCAAGGAACGCACCGACGTCACCGCGGTGCCGGCCGCGGGCGTGGTCGCCGAGACGATGGTTGCGCTCGTGCTCGCGTCCGAGGCGCTGCGGAAGTTCGGCGGCGATTCCGTCAACGAGTTCGTGCGGAACCACGACGCGTACCGCGCCTCGCTGTGAGGGCGTGATGGGTGGCAAGCACCTGGTGTTGATCGGGTTGATGGGCGCGGGCAAGACGACGGTGGGCGGCGAATGCGCGCGCCGGTTGCACCGCGACTTCGTCGACACCGACGACGTGGTCGTCCGGCTCGCGGGATTGCCGGTCGAGGAGATCTTCCGGGCGGGCGGCGAACCCAGCTTTCGCGAGCTCGAGCGGAACGCGGTCGCCGACGTGTGCGCGTCCCCGGCGCCGCTCGTGATCGCCTGCGGCGGCGGGACCGTGCTCGACCCGGAGAACCGCAGGCGTCTGCGCGCCGCCGGCGTCGTCGTATGGTTGCGGGCGCCCGTGCCGGTGCTCGCGGCACGTGTCGGGGATGGCGGGACCCGCCCGCTGCTCGCGGGTGACGCGCACGGCTCGCTCACCCGCCTCGAGAAGCTCCGCGAGCCCGTCTACGAGGCGACGGCGCACTGCGTCGTCGACACCGAGGACGTCGACGTCGGGGGTGTCGCGGATGCGGTGATCCGCGCGTACGAAGGAACGCGGGCATGAGCGCGCGCGTGCGCGTCGACCTCGGCGCGCGCGGCTACGACGTCGTCGTAGGTGAGAACGCGGTCGCCGAGCTCGACATCTTGCGCGGCCGCTCCCGGGTCGCGATCGTCACGCAGGAGAAGATCCCCGCGGAGTTCCGGCTCGCCGTCGCGCGCACCCTCGACGACGCCGGTGTGGAGAACGCCACCTTCGTGATCGGCGACGGCGAGGACGCGAAGACGCCGGCGACCGTCGAGGACCTCGCGCGTGGCTTCACGGAATGGGGACTTCACCGCGATGACGCGGTGGTCGCGGCCGGCGGGGGAGTCGTCGGCGACACCGCCGGCTTCACGGCGGCGGTCTACCACCGCGGGGTCGAGGTCGTGCAGGTGCCGACCACATTGCTGGCGATGGTCGACGCCGCGATCGGCGGCAAGACCGGCGTCAACCTGCCGGAGGGCAAGAACCTCGTCGGCGCGTTCCACCAGCCGCTGGCCGTGCTCGCGGACCCCTCGGTGCTGGCCACGCTGCCCGACCGTGAGTATCGCTGCGGCCTCGGTGAGGTCGCGAAGTATGCGCTGATGGAAGACGACTTCGTCACGCCGGTCGCATCGGAGCTCGTCGCACGAGATCCGAGTGTCCTGGAGGAGGTCGTCACGCGTTGCGCGACGATCAAGGCGCGCTACGTGGAGTCCGACGAGCTCGAACGTACCGGCGTGCGCGCCGTGCTCAACTACGGGCATACGCTCGCGCATGCACTCGAGACCGCGACCGGCCACGCAATGCTCCACGGTGAGGCGGTCGCGGTCGGGCTCGTGTTCGCCGGACATCTTGCCGGAGCGCTGGAGCGCATCGACCGGAACGCGGTTGCCCGGCACGAGGCCCTCGTCGAGAGGCTCGGACTCCCGGTGCAGGCGCCTCCCGGGCTGCGGGACGACGATCTGCTGCCGATCATGACGCGCGACAAGAAGTCCGGTGGCGGGCTCACGTTCGTGCTCGCGGGGCCGAGCGGAATCGAGCAAGTCGACGACCCTGATCCGGCTGCGGTGCGCAAGGCGTTCGCCGCGGTGGGAGTGGAGGCCTGACCCAATGGCGACGATCCTGCTGCTCTCGGGACCGAACCTGAATCTGCTGGGCGAGCGCGAGCCCGGGTTCTACGGCACGACGACCCTCGACGACCTCGTCGCGCTGGCGCGCGAGACCGCGGCCAAGCTCGGCCACGAGCTGGAACACGTGCAGTCGAATCACGAGGGCGTGCTCATCGACGCGATTCACGACGCGCGCGGCCGGTGCGCTGCGATCGTGTGCAACGCGGGCGCGTTCTCCCACTATGCGTACGCGATTGCGGACGCGCTTGCGATGTTCGAGGGTGCGAAGGTGGAGGTACATCTCTCGAATGTCGCCGCGCGTGAGCGCTGGCGGCACCGCTCGGTGATCTCCCCGGTCGTCGACGGCACCATCGTCGGGCTCAAGGCGAATGGGTACCGTCTTGCGGTCGAAGCCGCGGCGGCGCTCATCGCGGAGCCCGGGAAGGAGCAGCGGACATCATGACGGCGCTCTTGACGGAACCACTGGCGCCGCTGGAGATCGCGCCGCGCCTCGGCCGCCTGCGTGATCGGTTGGGCACGAGCGAGCTGGACGCGCTCCTCGTCACCAAGCTCGCGAACGTCCGGTACCTCACCGGGTTCACCGGCTCGGCGGCCATCCTGCTCGTGACCCGGGACGGCGCACTGTTCGTGACCGACGGCCGTTACATCGAACGTTCGAAGGAGGAGCTCGGGTTCGCCGGTGTCGACGTACAGATCGAGATCGGGCTCACCGCGGCCGCGCAACGGGAGATCCTCGTCGGTGCGGTGCCCGCCGGCGTACGCCTCGGTCTCGAGGACCACAGCGTCACCTGGGCGCAGCAGCGTGAGTACGCGTCCGCGTTCGAGGGGCGCGAGCTCGTGCCGGCGGGAACGCCGGTCGAGGACCTGCGCCGGGTGAAAGACGCCGGCGAGATCGATCGCATCCGGCGTGCGTGCGCGATCGCCGACGACGCGTTCCGCGCGCTCCTGCCTCGGATTGCCGACGGCATGAGTGAGCGCGCATTCGCGCTCGCGCTCGAGTTCGGCATGCGCGAACGCGGCGCGAGCGGCAACAGCTTCGATCCGATCATCGCGTCCGGCCCGAACGGCGCGAAGCCCCACCACATGCCGAGCGACCGCGTGATCGGCCACAACGAGCTGGTGGTGTGCGACTTCGGCTGCATCGTGGACGGCTACTGCTCGGACATGACGCGTACGGTCTCCGTCGGCGACCCGGGCCCGGAGGCGCGCCGCGTCTACGACGTCGTGTTGCAGAGTCAGCAGGCCGGACGTGCGCGCGTCGCCGCCGACGTGACGTGCGCCGAGGTCGATCGCGCATCGCGCGACGTCATTGCAGAGGCCGGTTGGGCCGATGCGTTCTCCCATTCCACCGGTCACGGTGTCGGACTGGAGATCCACGAAGCACCGAGGGTCGCATCGACCGTCAGTGATACGTTGCTCGTGGGCGACGTCGTCACGGTCGAGCCCGGTGTGTACCTGCCCGGCGTCGGGGGCGTACGCATCGAGGACACTGTCGTCGTCGGCGCAACGGGCGCCGAAGCCCTCACTCTCACGTCGAAGGATCTCGTGTTGTGAGCATCTCCACCAACGATCTGAAGAACGGCATGGCACTCGACCTGCCGGAAGGGCTCATGACGGTCGTCGAGTTCCAGCACGTGAAACCCGGCAAGGGCGGCGCCTTCGTGCGTACGAAGCTCAAGAACGCGCGCACCGGCGCGGTGCTCGACCGCACCTACCGCGCCGACGAGAAACTGCCGCTGGCCGTGATCGACAAACGTGAGATGCAGTTCCTGTACCGCGAGGGAACCGACTACGTCTTCATGGACAACGAGACCTACGAGCAACTGCACGTCGCGCCCGAGAACGTGGGAACTGCAGTGAACTTCTTGAAGGAAGGCGACACCGCCGTCCTGCCGATGTACAACGACGCCGTCATCGGCGTCGACCTCCCGGCGGCGGTGGAGCTCGAGGTCAGGGACACCGAGCCGGGCATCCAGGGCGATCGGGTGTCCGGCGCGCGCAAGCCTGCGACACTCGAGACCGGGCTCGTCGTGCAGGTGCCGCTGTTCGTCAATCCCGGAGAGCGCATCAAGGTCGACACCCGCACGGGCGAGTACCTCTCGCGAGCGTGACGAGCAAAGGAGACGGGAGTGCCCACTCGCCGGGCCGCGCGAGAACGTGCGCTGGAACTGGCGTACGAGTGTGAGCAGCGCGGCCTAAGCGCGGCCGAGCTCCTTGCCGAGCTCCCGGTCGACCCGGACGAGTACGCGCGCCGGCTGGTGGAGGGCATCGACGACCATCGCGACGAGATCGACGCGCTGATACGCAAGTACTCGGAGCACTGGGCGCTCGAGCGCATGCCGGTGATCGACCGCGCCCTGCTCCGTATCGGCGCCTACGAGCTCGGCTGGATCCCCGAGACGCCTACCGCGGTCGTGATCACCGAGGCCGTCGAGCTCGCGAAGGATTACTCCACGAAGGACTCGGGACGGTTCGTGAACGGTCTGCTCGCGCGCATCGCCGAGGAGGTCCGTCCCGACGCATGAGCACGAGCGCGGCCGACACGGAACAGATCACCATCCCCGACACGGTCGAGGAGCTGCTCGGTGAGGAAGACGCGCGCCCCGACACGCCCTGGATCGTGATCGTGTGGAACGACCCCGTGAACCTGATGAGCTACGTGGTGCTGGTCCTCCAGAAGCTGTTCGGCTATTCGCGACCCAAGGCCACACGACTGATGCTGCAGGTACACCACGAGGGTCGCGCGGTTGTCGCCAATGGCACGCGTGAGAAATGTGAGGTCGACGTTGCGCGCCTCCACGGTTACGGGTTGTGGGCGACCATGCAGCGAGACGACTGATCGTGGCCTTCCGTCCGGTCAAGCGGCGCAGGCGCGACGGTCGCGTGGTGATCACGTTGCCCGCGCCGGTCGCACAGTTGGTCGGCCGGGTTGTCGCCGAGCTCGGCGACATGTTGATCGCGCCACAGGACGGCGCGATCTCGAGCCGGTTGTTCCCCCGCGCCTACCTCGACCCGACCGAGGAGCACGCCGAGCAGGAGTTCCAATCGCTCGTGCACGACGATCTCGTCCGGGCACGCCTCGAGGCGGTCGCGGCAATGGTGGCGGAGCTCGAGGCCGCGCGGCCCATAGGGTCCGACCGGGTCGAGATCGTGCTGGACGCCGAAGGGGAGCACCGTTGGCTGACGGTGCTCAACGACGCTCGGCTGACCCTCGGAACGGTGCTCGGCGTCACCGAAGACGAGCCGCTGGACTTCCCCGACGACGACCCACGCGCTGCCGGCGCAGACATGTACGCCTTGCTCAGCGCGCTCCAGGGTGAGTTGGTCGAAGTCGCCCTCGCACAGCTTCCCGAGACGGGGACGGACGACCCGGCCCCGTCCTGACCCGGTCCGGCCGTCGCATACGCTTGGCCGGGCATGCAGCTGCCCACCGATCCGGATACGGGCGCGCGCGACCCGCGCCGCGTGGCCGTCGATCTCTTCCATGCGGTCTCCCGTTCCATGCGCGGTGCCGACGAAGTCGTGGGCATGTCGGTGGTCGCGTTGCTCGCGGGAGGCCATCTCCTCCTGGAAGGCGTGCCCGGCACCGGCAAGACGCTGCTGGCGAAGTCCCTCGCCGCGGCGATCGGCGGCCGGTTCGGTCGCGTCCAGTGCACGCCCGATCTGCTGCCGGCCGACGTGACCGGCACGTCCGTCTACGGGCCGGCGACGGGGGAGTGGGAGTTCCGGCCCGGGCCGGTCTTCGCCAACGT
>DASQHW010000094.1:0-3974 GCA_035631895.1 Acidimicrobiia bacterium
ACGTCGTCGCTGAACCGTTTGCCGCGCCCGTGCACGGCGAGGATCGCGGTGCGCTCGCGCAGGTTCGGCAACGGGATCTCGACCTGACGGTCGAAGCGGCCGGGTCGCAGCAGCGCCGGGTCGAGGGTCTCGGGCCGGTTCGTGGCGGCGATCACGACGACTCCTGCCGCCGGGTCGAAGCCGTCCATCTCGGCGAGCAGCTGGTTGAGCGTCTGCTCGCGTTCGTCGTTGGAGACCAGTGCGCCGCCGCGCCGCTGTCCGATCGCGTCGATCTCGTCGATGAAGATGATCGCGGGCGCCGCCTTGCGCGCCGCGGTGAAGAGGTCGCGGACCCGTGAGGCGCCGACGCCGACGAACAGCTCGACGAAGCTCGATCCGGTGCGCGCGAAGAACGGGACGTTGGCTTCTCCCGCAACCGCGCGAGCAAGCAATGTCTTGCCGGTACCCGGCGGCCCGACCATGAGGACCCCGCGAGGAGTCACCGCGCCCACGCGTGTGTAGCGATCGGGATTGCGCAAGAAGTCGACCACCTCGTTGATCTCGCGCTTGGCGCCTTCGTAGCCCGCCACGTCGTCGAAGCGCGTTGTCGGGCGTTGCTCGTCGTACACCTTCGCCTTCGAAGAACCGAAGCCCATGATCCCGCCGGTGAGCTGGCGTGTCGCGCGCCTGCTGATCAGGAGGTAGAGGCCGAGCAGCACGACGAACGGCAAGAGCCCGCCGATGACGGTCCAGAAACTCGTTGAGCTCCCCGTGCCCTTGACCGTGACATGGTGCTGTGCGAGCTCGGCCGCCAACGCGTCGTCCTTCAACACCGTCGGGATGCGCGACTCGTAGTTCTTCTTGTCGGTCAGCTGGCCGGTGACCTTGCCGCTCGGGTCGATGGTTGCCGTCGACACCTGATTCGCATCGACCTTGGTCTTCCAATCGCTGTAGCTGAGTGAGGTCGTGCTCGTGCTGGGTGCCGGCAGGAACAAGAGGATCAACGTGACGCCCAATCCGACGAGCCACAACGTGTGAAGCCAGCGAGGCGCCTTCTTCGGCGCCGACGGCTTGGGTGGATCGTTGGGCGGCCCGGGTTTCGCCGGGCTGGAGCGATGAACCTGCGGCGACGACATCGGATCTCCTTCGCAACCAACGAACGACACCGTCAAGCGTCGCGCGTCCGGGTGCCGAGTGCCCGTTCGACGGCGTTACCCTCCGGATGTGCTGACCGCCTACGGCGTCGTGGTGATCACGTTCATGATGGTCATGTACGCCCTGGAGCACCGCGACCGCCGATTCGTGCTTGCCTTCGCGCTCGGCTGTGCGCTTTCCAGCTCGTACGGCTTTCTCAGCGGCGCGTGGCCGTTCGGCGTGGTCGAAGCCGTGTGGGCATTCATTGCGATCCGGCGCTTCGTGACGATACGCCGGCCCTCGGTGCCACCTCGGTGATCGGGCCATAGGCAGGTTCGTAACATCTGCGCCATGAGCTCAGCGCCGGACCAACCCGCTGTCGCGATCTTGGGCCTGCATCACGTGCGATTGCCGGTGTCGGACGTGATGCGCAGCCGTGATTGGTATGTGGACGTGCTCGGCTTCGAGCCGCGGCTCTGTCTCGAAGAAGAAGACCAAGTCATCGGTGCCGTCGTCGCCCTGCACGAGGGGCTCACCCTCGGGTTGCACCACGCGCCTGAGCTCGCGCGCGCGCTCAGCGGGTTCTGCCCGGTTGCGCTCGAAGTCGGCAGGTCGGACGAGCTCACCCGATGGTGCGCGCGCCTCGACACCCTCGGAATCGATCACTCCGAGCCGGCGGAAGGGCACCTGGGCTGGTATGTCGAGCTCTCCGATCCCGACGGCCTCGTCATCCGGCTCCACACTGCGGCCCAGCCCACCGCAGACGAAGCCTGACCGCCTCGCCACCGATAGGCGAAGCGTAAGAAAGCCGTCGCGGAGCTGCGCCGCAGCACAAGAAACGCGTAAGGACAGACGTCCGCCCGATGCGCCGGGCGTACAACCGCGCAGAGATGTTGGCGCAATCGATCCTCGAAGACACCGAGGCCCGGCTCGTCCGGATGTTCGCGCTGCGCGCGTGCTGGTTCGAGCCGTTTCCCTTCGACGCGCAGTTGCCCCGCATAGAGCCGGGGCGCATCGTGCTCCCGGGTGCCGAGCCCGGCGTGGAGCCCTGGTCGTGCGACAAGGGGGGCGAGCTGCCGGTTCGCTCCAACGGGCTCCCCGTGGGCCGGTTCGTGCTCGTTCCCGCAACACCTACGACAGGCGTCGTGTTCTCGCACGTCGTGCGCGCCGAGGCGATCGCGATGGTCGACGTCGTGGGGCAAGGGATTGGTGCCGCACTGCTCGCCGAGACGTCGGCCTAGAAGGTCAGTCTTCGCTGAGCCCGTATGGGTCACACAGCGCTTCGAACCAGTCCGGCTCCGCAAGAGTGCGGCGCAACTCGATCTCGTCGGCCGCGGTGAACGGCGGCGCCGTGGACGGGTGCTCCGCCAGCTCTGCCGGAAGCCGCCACCTCTCGAGCGACGAACCCGCAGCGACAGCTGCCAATGCTCCCTGCGCGTGCGTCGCAGCGACGGTCGGCCGCCGGCATTGGGGGCAGATGAATCGGTAGCTCCACTGATCGTCGTCGGTGCAGTTCCGAATGGTCACCGCCCCGGGCTCGACCCGTTGCTGCGCACATTCGTCGCACTTCACGATGATGTGCATGTGTGTCACGTCGAAACCTCCCGCATTGTGCTCAACTCGCCTTCCCGGAAAGGTGTCGACCTCCGGCCGCCCGGGCAGCAGAGGACGGTGGCTCTACTTCTGCTAACGCGATCGCACTAGGCGACTCTTGCGGGCAGTGGTGGAACCCGCGCCCTACGCACCGGAGGGGCACGCCGCAGATTTGACAATTCCCTCATCAAAATCTCCTCGCTGCGCTCATACCGTCAGATCATTGTTCAAGTCATGCATCTGAGAGTGGCAATGCTGTGCGCGGTCGTCCTGTTCGCCGTGGCGTGCAGCAGCGGGAGCCCCAAGTCCTCGTCGCCGACGACCGCGCCGGCGACGACGTCCTCGTCGACGGCATCGGCCGGCGGCGAGGGGATACACAAGATCCGTCACGTCATCGTGATCATGCAGGAGAACCGGTCGTTCGACTCGTATTTCGGCTCGTTCCCCGGAGCCGACGGCCTGCCGAAGAACGTGTGCGTGCCGGATCCGCGCAAGCCGAACTCGTGTGTGCAACCGCATGTCCAGCACGCGGACGTGAACGGTGGTGGCCCGCACAGCGAGGCGAACGCGGTCGCGGACGTGCACGGCGGGAAGATGGACGGCTTCGTCGGGCAGGCAGAAGCGGGCATGCGCGGCTGTCTCAATGCAACGAATCCGGCGTGCTCGAATGCCGCCGTTCCCGACGTGATGGGGTACCACACGGCGTCCGACATCCCGAACTACTGGTCGTACGCGCAGAACTTCGTTCTGCAGGACCACATGTTCGAGCCGAATGCGTCGTGGAGCCTGCCCGAGCACTTGTTCCAGGTGTCGGAGTGGTCCGCGTCGTGTACGGCGCACGATCCGCGCAGCTGCACGAACGCGCTCGAGGTGCCCGGCCTTCCTCCGGACTTTCGCGCCGTGCGTACCGGATCACGTGGGCCGGCGCCGATCTACGCGTGGACCGACCTCACGTATCTCCTGCACAAACAGCGGGTGTCGTGGGGTTACTACGTGGTCACAGGCACGGAACCGGACTGCCGGAACGATGCCGCGATGTCGTGCGCACCGAGACGTCAGCGGGCCAACACGCCGGGAATCTGGAACCCGCTGCCGTACTTCGACACGGTCAAGGACGACGGCGAGCTCGGGAACATCCAATCAGTCAACAAGTTCTATGCGGCGGCGCGATCAGGGACGCTGCCGTCGGTGTCATGGATCGTGCCGTCACAGACGGTGAGCGAGCACCCGCCCGGGCGCGTGAGCGCCGGTCAGTCGTACGTGACCGC
>DASQHW010000095.1:0-2865 GCA_035631895.1 Acidimicrobiia bacterium
CAGCGAACCGGCCGCGACAAGGCGTATGGACCCCTGATGTTCCGGCTGGAGGACCGCAAGGAGACGGGCTATTGCCTGTCACCCACGGCGGAGGAAGTGATCACGACACTGGTCGCGCAGGAGTACGGCTCGTATCGCGACCTGCCGGTGAACCTGTACCAGATCAACTGGAAGTACCGCGACGAGCTGCGGCCGCGGTTCGGTCTGCTCCGCGGGCGCGAGTTCCTGATGAAGGACGCGTACTCGTTCGACCTCGATCTCGAGGGTCTCGAACGGAGCTACCGGGCGATGTACGACGCGTACTGCCGGGTGTTCGAGCGGTGTGGGCTGACGTTCCGCGCGGTCGAGGCACAGTCCGGAGAGATGGGTGGCTCGGGCAGCCGCGAGTTCATGGCGGTTGCCGCGGTAGGTGAAGACGACTTCGTGTGGTGCACGAACTGCGACTACGCGGCGAACGTCGAAGCTGCGCGTCGCGACCACTCCTGGCACCACACGGAGGTGCCGGCTGCCGACATGCCGCCGATGACCGAGGTGCACACGCCCGACCTGCCGGGCATCGCCGGTGTCGCGGAGTTCCTGCACGTCGAACCGGCATCCCTGTTGAAATCCATCGTCTTCGACGCCGGCGGAAAGCTCGGGATCGCGCTCGTGCCGGGCGATCGCGAAGTCAACCTCTACGCGCTCGAAGCGGCACTCTCGCCGGGCACGGTGCGCCTGTTCGACGACGCGGACTTCGACGCCCATCCCGAGCTCCCGAAGGGCTACATCGGCCCCCACTTCCCCGGTGCCGACGTCGTGGTGGCCGATCCGTCGGTGCGTGCGGAGCACGGCTGGGTGACGGGAGCCAACCGCATCGATCACCACGTCCGCGACGCGGTGCTCGGGCGTGACTTCGACGTCGACGTGTGGGCCGACATCGTGACGATCGTCACCGGCGACCGCTGCCCGAGATGCGGCCACGAGCTGTCCGTCGACCGCGGCATCGAGGTGGGCCACGTGTTCCAGCTCGGGACGAAGTACAGCGAGGTGCTCGACGCCACCTACACCGACGAGCACGGCGCGCAGCATCCGATGGTGATGGGCTGCTACGGGCTCGGGATCACGCGCACGGTCGCGGCGATCGCGGAGGAGACCCACGACGAGCACGGGCTGTCGTGGCCCGCCGTGGTCGCTCCCTACGACGTGCACTTGATCGTCGTGCCGGGCCGCGGCGAGCAGGCGCAGGCGGTGATCGCCGAGGCCGACCGTGTGTACGAGACGTTGCGCGCAGCGGGACGCGACGTGCTCTACGACGACCGCGACGTGAGCCCGGGCGTGAAGTTCGTAGACGCGGACCTGCTCGGCGTGCCGGTGCAGATGATCGTGGGCGCCAAAGGGGTCGCGCGCGGCGTCATCGAGCGAAAGCTTCGCGCGACGGGTGAGCGCGACGAGCTCCCGCTGCACGATCCGCCGGCGTGACCAGCGCCGTCGTCGTGGTGGGCGGGTAGCAGTCCACGCCACCGAATGTACCGGTGCGCGGGCAACACACCATGCCGGGCAGCGCGCGAGCCAACGCGCGACGGGCGCCGTTCGGGTCGACGCCGACGCCGACGCGTGCGTGTGCCGCGGCGAGGTCGAGTGCGGCCTCGACCGCGGTCTCCACGTCGGGGAACTCGAGCAACTTCTCGTCGGTGCACACGAACGTGCTCACGTGCGTCACGACGCATCGGTCCCATCGTCGGTGTCGACCGCGGTGTCGACGTCGTGGTCGGCCGTGAGTGGCCTGCGCAGCAGCGTGGCCGCGAGGGCAATGAGACCGAGCGCCACGAAACCGATCGCGCTCACCCACGCCGGATCGATCGCACGGCCCGTTGTCTCGTGCACCGCGAACGCGGCTCCGGTGCCACAGAAGGCGACGCCGAAGAGCAACGCCACGATGTCGGTCGAATGCCGTTTCATCCGGATACTCCGATCAATGTCTCGATCCCGCCGGGCTGGAAACGGTGCACGTCGACTTCGCCGGCACCGACCCGCAGCTTCAGGTGCAGCACGCCGCCGCGGCCCCCCGGGTCGGCGTCGACGGAGCGGATGACGTCTCGATGCCAGCCGTCGTCGTGGCGACCGAACAGCAGGATCGACCCTGCGCCCGTGTGCGCGTCGACCTCGATCCGCGCGGAGCTCGGTACGTTCACCTGGAGCCGCCCGATGCCGACCGACGCGTTGACGTCGAGGGTCTCGCCGGGCCCGGGCGCGACGTCCCGGAGGTCGAGCGACATGTGCCCGATCGCGAGCTCGTACTTCGCGAGCACATCTGCCACGTGGGTCGGTCGGTAGCGATCGTCACCGATGCCACCGCGTAGCGGCACGTCGATCGTGCTCGACACGGCGGTCGCCACCACGAGCAGCAACCCGAGGAGGATCAGGCCACGGGCGCGGCCGGCCCACGCCGACAGCACGAGGACCGCCCCGACCGCGCATGTCGCGAGCGCGAGCGCGAGCGTGACGTTCACCTCGATGACCTCGATCGCCTGCAGGAAGCTCGTCACGCCGGCCGCGACGAGCAACACGCTGAGCGTGAGCGGGGTGAGGAACGGGCGCGGCCTGCGTGCCCGTCGTTCCCGGCGTTGCACGCGACGCGCGTCACGAATCGTCGGCCAGGGGGCGGTCTGCGTCCACGCGGTGACCGGCTCCGCCGCCGGCCCGCCCGGGGTCTGCTGCACCGGAACCTCCGTCGGCGGTGTGCCGGCGACCGGTGTTGTGGTGGGTGCTGCGGCGGAGGTCGTCGCGGGTGCGCCCGCGGACGTTGCACCGACAGAGGTGGCCGTCGACGTCACGGCGTCGCCACCGCCCGTAGGGTCCGCACCCGCCGGGCGACCGGGGCGGCGG
>DASQHW010000096.1:0-5336 GCA_035631895.1 Acidimicrobiia bacterium
AAGGGCGATCTCCTCGGCGTGCACGTCCGCGCCGGCGAGGGCCTGGCCGGGCCGCCGCCGGGCCTCCTCGAGCGGCACCGGAAGCTCCTCGAGGATCTCGGCGGCACCTACCACGAGGTCGTCGGTCCCGACGCGGCGAACACGCTGGTGAACTTCGCTCGCAACGAGCACGCGACCCAGCTCGTGCTCGGTTCGAGCCGGCGGTCGCGGTGGACGGAGTTGTTCCGGGGGTCGGTGATCAACCGGGTGGTGCGCGCCTCCGGCGACATCGACGTGCACGTCATCTCCACGCAGGAGGAAGGAGAGGAGCCGGCGGCGCAGCACCGGCAACCCCGCGTGTCGTTGGGGATCTCCGCACAACGCCAGCTGGCCGCAATGGTGGTGGCCCTGGCACTGCTGCCGTTGCTCACGATCGTGCTCGCGCATCAGCGCGATCGTGTCTCGCTCGGATCCGACCTCCTCCTGTACCTGCTCCTCGTCGTGGTCGTCGCCGCCATCGGGGGCGCGTGGGTCGCGATGGCGTCGGCCGTCGCCGCGTTCTTGCTCGTCAACTGGTACTTCACGCCGCCGATCCACCAATGGACGATCTCCGAGAGCCAGAACCTGGTGGCCCTCGTCGTGTTCCTGGTCGTCGCGGGGGTCGTGAGCGTGTTGGTCACGCTGGCGGCGCGCCGCTCGTTGGAGTCGGCCCGTGCCCGGAGCGAGGCCGGCTCGCTGGTGCAACTGGCGGGCGCGTTGTTGTCGGAGAACGACCCGCTGCCGGAGATCATGCAACAACTCCTCGCGACGTTCGGGCTGCAGTCGGCCGCCGTCCTGCGCCGAAAGGCGAACAATGCGTGGTCGGTCGTCGCCCATGCCGGCTCGCCGGTTCCCACGCGTCCGGAGGAGGCCACCGGAACCGTGGGCCTGCCCGATGACGACGTGTTCGCGTACGTCGGGCCGGATCTGACGGTTGACGAGCGGCGCGTGCTCAACGCATTCATCTCCCAGCTGGCCGTTGCGCTCGAGAGTCGGGAGCTCCGCGCCGAAGCCGCGTCCGCGACGGCGCTCGCCGAGGCCGATGCGCTCCGCACCGCGCTCCTGTGCGCCGTGTCGCACGACCTCCGGACTCCGCTCGCGTCGATCAAGGCTGCCGCGAGCACACTGCTCGCCGAGGACCTGCGCCTCGATGACGACACCGTGCACCAACTGCACGCGACCATCGAGGAGGAAGTCGACCGGCTCGACGAGCTGGTGCACAACCTCCTCGCGATGAGCCGCTTGCAGGCCGGCGCGCTGGAGCTGGCCCGGACCGATGTCGCGGTCGACGAGGTCGTCGGTCGTGCCCTCGTCAGCCTCGGCGAACGTGCGGCGGGCGTCGTGGTCGACGTGCCCGACAGCCTGCCGAGAGTGCACGCCGACCCGGCGTTGCTGGAGCGCGCGATCGCGAACGTGGTCGACAATGCGCTGGCCTGGTCGCCACCCGAGAGCGCCGTGCAGATCGCGGGCGACGTCGTGGGTGACCGTTTGGTGCTGCGCGTGATCGACCGCGGCCGCGGCATCGCGCCGGAGGATCGCGACCGGATCTTCCAGCCGTTCCAGCGGCTCGGCGACGCGTCGCCCGGCGGTGTCGGCCTCGGGCTTGCGGTCGCGCGCGGTTTCACAGAAGCGCTCGGCGGCGAGTTGCGCGTGGATGACACACCCGGCGGCGGTACCACGATGGTGTTCACCTTCGCGCGGTCGGAGCCGCGGCAGTGAGCAAGCTGCTCGTGATCGAGGACGAGACGCCGCTCCGCCGCGCCCTGCGCATCTTTCTCGAAGCCCATGACTACACGGTGGTGATCGCGGCGAACGGCACCGATGGCCTTGCGCTCGCCGCGAAAGAGCATCCGGACGCGGTGATCCTCGACCTCGGTCTGCCGGACATGGACGGTGTCGCCGTCGCGACCGCGTTGCGCGGCTGGAGCAACGTGCCGATCGTCGTGCTGTCGGCACGAGACGCAGAGTCGGTCAAGGTGGCAGCGCTCGATGCGGGAGCCGACGACTATGTCACGAAGCCGTTCGGGATGAACGAGTTCCTCGCACGCGTGCGGGCCGCGCTGCGCAGGTCGACCATCGGCGAGGAGGCCCCGGTCATCACCACCGCCGACTTCACGATCGATCTCGGAGCCAAGCGTGTGCGGCGGGCCGACCGCGAGGTGCACCTCACGCCCACCGAGTGGCAGATCGTCGAGGTGCTCGCTCGGAACACCGGGAAGCTCGTGCCACAGCAGCAGCTCCTGCAGCAGGTGTGGGGACCGCAGTACGAGCGGGAGACGCACTATCTCCGCATCTACATGAGTCAGATCCGCCGGAAGCTGGAGCCCGACCCGTCGCGTCCGCGCTACTTCATCACCGAGCCGGGCATGGGCTACCGATTCGTCGACGAGGAGCGCTGAGATGCCGTACTACGAGCTCGGTCCCAGGCGGCCGAAGGAGCCGGGCGAGGGCAACGTCTACATCGGCGCTGCGATCGGCGCGCTCGGCGCGATGTTCCTGTCGTTCGCGCTGGTGCCGCTGCGCGATCACATTCCGAACGCGAACATGGCGCTCGCGCTCGTTGTTCCTGTCCTGTTGGGCGCGATCGTCGGCGGGCGGATCGCAGGGGTGGTCTCGGCGATCGTGGCGGCGCTGTCGTTCAACTTCGTCTTCACCAAGCCCTACCTGTCACTGCGGATCGCGAGCGGCGACGACATCGCGACGTTCGTGGTCCTGGCCATCGTCAGCCTCGTTGCCGCCGAGATCGGCGTCCGGGCGCGGCGCGGCGGAGTCGACGCGCGAGAAGCCCGGTCGGAGCTCGACCGCGTGTACCGCGTCGGGGACCTGTCGGCCCGGGGTGCGGACGTCGACGATGTCGTCTCCTCGGCGAGGGCCGAGCTGATCGGCCTGTTCGGGCTGGTGGAGTGTGTGTACGAGGCGACGCCGTCAGGGCCGGAGCTGCCGCGCCTCGGTCAACGAGGCGCCCTGGAGCAGGCACGGCTGGTCGCCTCCGGCGACTTCCTCCTGCCGACCGGTGGTGTGGAGGTGCCGGTCAAGGGACGCGGTCACGACTACGGGCGGCTCGTCCTGTACGCGGCCGACATGACGCGCGCACCACTGCAGAAGCGTCTCGTCGCCGTCGCGATCGCCGACGAACTCGGCGCCGCCCTCGCCTCCCGCGTCGGCTGAGGGCACACGCGACCAGAAATCATGCGCCGATGATGTGGTAGCCGCCGTCGACGTGGACGACCTCGCCCGTCGTCGCCGGGAACAGGTCGGAGAGGAGCGCGACGCATGCGCTCGCGACGGGTTCGGGATCCTTGATGTTCCAACCGAGGGGGGCTCGCTCGTCCCAGACCTCCTCGAACTGCTCGAAGCCGGGAATGCTGCGCGCCGCAATCGTGCGGATCGGCCCGGCCGCGACGAGGTTCACGCGCACCCGTTGCGGTCCGAGGTCGCGCGCGAGATAGCGGGCGGTTGCCTCGAACGCAGCTTTGGCCACGCCCATCCAGTCGTAGACCGGCCATGCCACCCGGCTGTTGTCGAAGTCGAGGCCGACGATGCTGCCGCCGTCCATCAGCGGCATGCACGCCGTCGCGAGCGCCTTGAGCGAATAGGCGGAGACTTGCAAGGCAACTGCGACGTCATCCCACGGCGCGGTGAGGAACCCACCGCCGAGACAGGACTCGGGCGCGAAGCCGATCGCGTGGAGCACGCCGTCGACGCTGCCGCCGACGCGTTCGGCCAGCGCGTCGAGGTGCGTGCTGTCGGTGACGTCGAGCTCCACGATCGCGGGCTCGGTCGGTAGCCGGCGCGCAGCCCTTTGCGTGAGGCTCATCGCGCGGCCGAACGACGTGAGGACGATCTCTGCGCCTTCTTGTTGCGCCCGGCGTGCGACGCTGAACGCGATCGAGGCGTCGTTCAGTACGCCGGTGACGAGGATGCGCTTGTTTGCCAGCAGCATGCGACCCTCACACGTGGATCGGGGTCATAGGGGAGTATTCGAATGACGGCGCGCCGGCTGCGCGTCGCGTTTCGCGACGAGCATGTCGAGCGCATCGGAGAGCACGCGCCGCGTGTCCTCCGGTTCGATCACCGCATCGACCAGCCCCCGCTCCGCCGCCCGGTAGGGGTTCTCGAATGAGGATCGGTAGCTCTCGACGAGCTCGGGATCGGTCCGGCCCTTGTTGAGGATCGCGACGGCGCCTGCAGCGCCCATCACGGCGATCTCTGCACCGGGCCAGGCGACGCAGAAGTCATTGCCGAGGCGGCGCGAGTCCATGACGATGTACGCGCCGCCGTACGCCTTGCGCAGGACGACGCACATGCGGGGCACCGTCGCGGCGGCGTACGCGTGGACGAGCTCGGCCCCGTGGCGGATCATGCCCCGCCATTCCAGATCGCGCCCCGGTTCGAAGCCCGGCGTATCCACGAATGTGATCAGCGGGAGGTTCGAGGTGTCGCACCACGCGACGAATCGCGCGGCCTTGCGCGATGCCTCGATGTCGAGCGTGCCCGCGCGGTGAGAGGGCTGGTTCGCCACGATGCCGACCGGGCGACCGGCCAGCGTGCCGAGCCCCGTGACCACATTGGCCGCGTATCGCGCGCGCAGCTCGAGGAACGAGCCCGCGTCGAGCACGTCGCCGACGACGACGCGGGCGTCGTACGACGCGGAGGGGCGCTCCGGCACTGTCGTGGCGGCGCGTTCGCACCGCCGGTCTTGCGAGTCATCGACGGCGTGACGCGGCGGATCGGCGAGGTGGTGATCAGGGAGAAACGCAAGCAGCGCCGCGATCGCGTCGCGCGCCGCGAGCTCGTCGGCGACGACCATCGATGCCACCCCGGTACGCGCCGCGTGCATGCCTGCGCCGCCGAGCTGCTCCCGGGACACCGTGACCCCCGTGAACTCGGCGACGGACTCAGGCCCGGTGACGTACGCGAACGCGTCCTCGGTCATCACGACGTGGTCGAACAGCCCGAGCGCGAGCGCCGGCCCCGACACGCACGCGCCGGTGACGACGGCCAGCGTCGGCACCTGTCCCGAGATGCCGACGAGCAACCGCGCCAGCCGGCCCCATGCATGGAGCGCGGCGACGCCGTCGCGAAGCTCCGCGCCCGACGTGTCGAGCTCACCGACGAGGGGGAGCCCCAGGTTGCCCGCCATCTGTACCGCCCGTTCGACGGTTGCCGCACCACCGACCCCTATCGCGCCGTGGTGCTTGCCCCCCGCGATGCGGAACCACACGATCTTCCGGCCGTCGACGTCCCGAATGTCCGCCGACGCCGCGACATCGGCGCGCGCGTTCAGCGGGACGGCGCTCACGAACCCGGCGCGAACA
>DASQHW010000097.1:0-7882 GCA_035631895.1 Acidimicrobiia bacterium
TGCCGCGGCGGCCGACGAGCAGTTGCTGCGATCGACGCGTGGCGCCGACCGGCTGCGCGCCGAGATCGCCAATCTCCGGCGAGCGTTCGACGACGCGCTCGACCGCGGCGATGTCGCGGCGGCCGTAGATCTCATCGGTCCGTTCGTCGACCTGCGCGGCGAGATCGATTGGAACATCTCCGGATGGGCGAACGAAGTGCTGGCGCTGATCGAGGACAACGGCGACTCGAGTGTCCCGGTCCTCGAGGCACTCCGTGGCCTCGACCTCTGGCTGGACGGTTGCTTCGACGGATTGCATGCGCTGGCCGAGCGCCTGGTCGACCGGAACTTCACCGACAGCCGGTTCGCCGCGGGCATCTATGACGTAGCCGCGTTCCTCCTGTGGCTCACCGGCGACGACGACGCCGTCGTCGCGTTGGAGGATCGTCTGCGTGAGATTGGCGACATGCGCCTTTACCGCCGCGCCGTAGCCTTCGCCTACCGTTACTTCGTCCAGCTCGTCCCTTCGCGAGGCGTCGGTGCCGATTCGCCCGAGGTGACCGAAGCGATCGCGAGGTTGCTGGCGAGCGACGCCCGCTTCGCGCGTTCCGATGGTCACTTGCTCGCCGCCTTCCAGGCGTACGTCCGGGACGACGACAGCGAGATGCTCGAACAGGCGCGTGCCGCGAAGGTCCTCCAGGTCGCCGGTTCCGCCAGTTGGTTCTCCTCGCTGCAGATGGAGGCGTGGGCTCAGGCGCGCTTGGGTCGGTTCGACGAGGCGCTCGCGACCGCCGGCGTCGATCTCGAATACGCGTACCTCCGCGGTGACCGGTCGGCGATGATCCTCCCCCTGACTGTGTGCGCTTTCGTACTCCAACAGCTGGATCAGGTCGAGGTCGCCGCGACGATCCGCGGCTGCCTGCCACGCCGGCTCACCATCATGCTCGTGCGGGAACTCGCGGACATCGACCGCTGGTTGGCCGAGCGACTCTCTGCCGAACGTCGCGCCGAGCTCGCAGACCGGGGCCGCGCCATGGAGCCCCGCGAGCTCTACGCCCTCGCGTGCGCGGCCTCCGCGTGACGTGCGTCTCGCTGACGCGATCGGGCATCACTCGCCCAGTTGCGCCGCCATTTCGTCGATGCGCGTGACCCACGGCGCGAGGGCCGGGTGCTCGCAGCGGGACCGGGCCCGAGTGAGCAACGCTCGCGCTCGGTCGCGATCTTGGGGCGTGCCGAGGCGAGCGTGCATGGTCGCTTCGTCGAAGTCGGCCTGGATGGTGAGCGGCCAGGCGCCGGACTCCTCGAGCACTTGTCGGGATTCCTCGAACCAGAGCGCGGCTTCGTCGACGCGCCCGTCGAGCGCGCACAGGAGCGCGAGCGCGAGGCGCCCGTCGCATTCGGGATACCGGATGTCGGGCTCGACGACTTTCGTGCGCAGGTTGTGTTCGATGACGACGAGGCCATCGGTGCGTTCGAGGCGCCAGAGGGCGAGCGCGGCGCTGAACGCGACCGCGGGGTAGTTCTGCGCCCATCCGCCCGCGCCCTCAATGACGGGCATGAGCTCGTCCAGCAACGCGAGCGACTCCTCGACCTTTCCCTCGACCGCGAGCAGCTGGCACCTGTATGCAGTGATCGCGATCCATGCCCAGCGCACGTCCGGCGACTCGCCGAAGGGCTCGAAGCCTGCGAGCTCGGCCGAGGGCAGCAATTCCCCGCGGACGGTCCTCTGCAACAGCACGGCGCCCAGAAGTTGCAACGCCGGATTCGACGTCTCGGAGATGCGAGGGACAAGCGCGAGCCCTTCATCGAGGGCGACCTGTGCCGCATCGAACTCGCCGAGAACGTTCTGCACTCGCGCGAGCAACGCGAAATCGAACACTGCGCGCGCCACGACACCGCGCGCGAGTGCGTCGTCGATGTCGCCGCGGAGCGTTTCGCAGAGTTCGCGGTGCGCACCAAGCGCCCACTGCGGACCGATCGTTCGCCAAGAAGTGTCGGCGGATTCAACGCGCTCCAGCGCGCGTTTTGCCTCGGCACGGGAGTCGATGTACGGCACGAAGAGCGTCGCGTTCGAGACGGGAGGCAGTTCCCGCACGAGCTCGCGCAGTTGGCTGCGCGCCGGCGTGTCCAGCGGGATCCCGGGATGGTTCGGGTCGTTGAACTCTTCTTGACTGAGTTCGAAGCTGCGCACGATGACGTAGGTCTCGTCGCGTCGATCGCCGCGTAGCCACCCGGCCGCGAGCGCGGCGACATCCCACGCGAGCCGAAGGTCGTCGAGCGTCGCGACTTCGGCGGCGATGCCGGCGACGAAATCACACGCGGCGTCGTCGCCTTCCAGGGTGCGTGTGAGGTCTCCGGCGCTGCGCGCCGCGCGCAGCACCTGGTCGGCGCCGACGTTCGCGTTCACGGCCGCCCGGGCCCGGCGTTGCAGAAATTCGAGCTCGCGTTCATCATGTTCGGCGAGCAGTTCGAGCGCGATTTCGAGCGCGTCGTATTCTTCTCGGCGCGCGTAGCGCCGCGCGGCGTCGTCGGCGGTGATCAACGCGTAGGGAACACCCTGCTCCGCGTTCGGCAGCGCCGCGCTTCGGTGATAGTGCCGGGCCAGCGCGGCCGCTTGAGCGGCCGTCGGAAGTCCGCGTAGCTGTTTCTCCAGCGCGGTGGCGATCGCCCGGTGCATGCGCACTTGGCGGCTGGGATTCAGCTCCTCGACGAGCGCGTGTCGGAAGAGCGCGTGCGTAAACGCATACTCGTCGAACGTGTCGGTCGCGCGGACGATACGCGCTTCGAGCGCGGTGTCGATCGCGTCGAGCGCGTCGTCCTCGTCGACAGCCGCGACGTCGGCTGCCACGGGGAGCGGGAACGCGACCTCGAACAACGCTCCCGCCGCGAGCAACCGATTCGTCGCATCGGACAGCAGTGACAGCCGTCGGCCGATCACATCGCGGACGCCGGCCGGCAGCCCGAGCTCGTCGAGCGATCCGGCGAGCGACCACGTCCCATCCTCGAACCGCAGTTCGCCCACCTCTACGAGGTGCAGCAGCGTCTCCCGCAGGAAGAACGGATTGCCCTCGGTTTCGGTTGCGAGCATCGCGGCCAGCGCCTCGGGAACGTCGTGTTCGGCGACGCGCTCGAGCAGCGCGTGTACGTCTGATTCGCTCAGGCCCGACAACGCGATGCGCGTCGGCTCGACCTCACGCTGGAGCACCGCGATGGCCTGAGCGAACGGGTGACGCCGATCGAGGTCGGTTTCCCGGTAGGTGCCGATCACCAGCAACCGGCCGCGGCGCGCGGCCCGGCTGACGGCGCGCATCAACGAAACCGTCGCGTCGTCGGCCCAGTGCAGGTCATCGAGAACGAGCAACACCGGCGACGACGCGCCGAGGCGGAGCAACACCTGGCTCACGGCGTCGTGCAGGCGTGCTGCTTCGGCCTCACGGGGCACCGGAAGCGGCTCGCCGATGTGGGGCAACGTGTCGATGACGGCAGGAACCATGCGCGCGATCACGGAAGCTTCCGCGCCCAACGCGCCCGCAACGTTTTCGGGACCGGTGCGGCGCACCCAGTCCGTCAACGCCTCGACGAACGGCGCGTTGGCGACGACGTCGCCGTCGTGACACCCGCCGGCGAGCACGATGCCACCGGCCGGTCGCACGACGCGATCAGCGAGCTCGTCCACAAGGCGGGTCTTGCCGATCCCCGGCTCACCCGCGACGAGCACGACTCCACCGGCGCCGGCGGCAGCCGTGTGCCAGCACTCGCTGAGCGTTTCGAGCTCGCGCGCGCGTCCGACATACGGGGTCGTCGTGCGCAATCCTCGCGGCGACGCGACCGGTTCCCACGACACTGCCCACACGTCGAGTGGTTCGGGCAGTCCCTTCAACGCCATCGGTCCGCGCGGTGTGAGCTCGACATCGGACCGGCCGCGCGCGAGCAGCCGCACGAGATCGGCCACGAGAATCTCGCCCGGTTCGGCGAGCGCGCACAGACGCGCGGCCTCGATCACCGGAGTCCCGAAGCAGTCGTCGCTCTCGAACGTCACGTCGCCGACCGAGACTCCGACGCGCATCGCGAGCGCGATCCGTTCCCGGCGGCCATAGGTGTCGAGCGCCTGCTGCATCGCGACGGCGGCGCTCAGCGCCTCCGCGGTTCCGGCGAACGCGACGATCACACCGTCGCCGGTGCCCTTGATGACGTTGCCGCCGTGCGCGGAGGCCTGATCGGCGAGGAGCGCGTCGTGCGCACGCCGCAGCTCCTCCGCGCGCGCGTCACCGAGTTCCACGCGCATCTCGGTAGACCCGACCAGATCGGTGACGAGAATCGTCGCGGTCTGGGCCGCAACCCCCGCTTCGGCCACGACGCAGTCTGGCACACGGGCACCGAAGGGTGTCCCCGAACGCCCGGCCACGGCACAGGCGCTGTCTGCTATGGAGCTTGTACCATCGAAAATGTCGTCCTGGCAGCCCAACTTGCATCCCAACCGCCGGACGAAGCGCGAACCGGGGGAAGGTGGACGCGCATCCGCACCGTGAACGCGCTGGAGCGACGGAAGAGCGCGGCGTGGAGCACCGGGACGATCGAGGCGGTTCTCTGTGACCGCGGTCAAGGGGGAGCGATGAAGCTGGCGAACGCCGACGGCCGAGCGGTTCTCGTGATCGACGGGGGGACGGTCGATGTCGAGCAAGCGTCCGGCGGCCGCCTGCCCACCGATCCGCAAGCGATCTACGAGCGGTGGGACGACCTGCGTGCGCTGGCCGAAGGGATCGGCGCGCCGACCGCGCCGCTCGACGTGACGCGTCTGCGCGCCCCGGTGCCGCACCCGCGGCAGGTGTTCGCGATCGGCATGAACTACGCGGCGCACGCAGCCGAGGGCGGTGTCGACCCGCCGGGATTCCCGCCGACGTTCACGAAGTTCCCGACGTGCCTGACCGGTCCCGACGCCACGGTGGTGCTGCCGAGCGAATTCGTCGACTGGGAAGTCGAGCTCGTCGTGGTGATCGGCCGCACCGCCTACGAAGTCCCGATCGGCGGCGGTTGGGCGCACGTTGCGGGTGTGACGGTGGGTCAGGATCTTTCCGAGCGGATGGTGCAGCTGCGCCCGCCGGTGCCGCAGTTCAGCCTCGGGAAGTCGTTCCCGGGCTTCGGCCCGAGCGGCCCGTGGGTCGTCACGCCGGACGAGCTCAGCCATCCCGACGATCTCGAGATCGGCTGCACGGTCAACGGCGAGGAGGTGCAGAAGAGCCGCACCTCGGATCTGATCTTCGGCGTCGACGCGTTGATGCACCACCTGTCGTCGATCACGCCGATGCTGCCCGGCGACCTGATCTTCACCGGCACACCGAGCGGTGTCGGCGGCGCGCGCACACCACCATGGTTCCTCGCGCCCGGAGACGAGCTGGAATCCACGATCGAAGGCATCGGGACCATCCACACGCACTTCGTCGCGAGGGAGGACACGCCATGACCAGTGAGCTCGAGGTCGCGTACGTCGGTCTCGAAGTTGCCGACCTCGCCGCGTTCGAGGCGTTCCTCGGTGACGTCGTCGGGCTCGTCCCGGGCGAGCCGACAACCGACGGCCGCGCGACATGGCGCAACGACGACCGGGCGCAGCGGATCATCCTCGCCGAAGGACCGGCGAACGACGCGGTGTTCGTGGGCTTCGAAACCGGCTCGGCCGAGGGTTTCGAGCGCGCCGTCACCAGGGCGCGGGCAGCCGGCGCGACGGTGACGGAAGGAACTCGTGAAGACCTCGCCGCGCGGCGGGTCGACGCTCTCGTGCGCATCGCTGCACCATGGGTTGCTCCGGTCGAGCTCGTGTACGGCCTCTCCCCCGCGCCGACACCGTTCGATTCGCCGCTCGTTCCCGGTGGCTTCGTGACCAAGGGTCAGGGTTTCGGCCACCTCGTCTTTGTGGCGCCCGACCTCGACGCCGCGGACCACTTTGCGCGCGACGTAATCGGGCTCACGCAATCGGACTGGCTCGAAACGGACCTCGGCGGCATGCCGTTGACCGTGCGCTTCTACCACTGCAACCCGCGCCACCATTCACTCGCGATCGGTGCGTTACCGATCGAGCTGCCGCAGAAGCTCCACCACGTCATGGTGGAGACCGTGTCGCAGGACAATGTCGGCAGCGCGTTCGATCGTGCGTGGAACGCGGGTCTGCCGATCGCGAACGCGTTGGGCAAGCACGACAACGACAAGATGTTCAGCTTCTACGTGGTGACGCCGGCCGGATTCCAGCTCGAGTTCGGTTACGGCGCGCGCAGCGTCGAAGAGCCGTGGACCGACGATCGCCGCTATGACCGCATCAGCGAGTGGGGCCACCAGCCGATCGCCTCGCCGTTGCACCAGTGATCACCGATCTGAAAGGCCGCGTCGCGCTCGTGACGGGTTCGTCGAGCGGGATCGGCGCGGCCGTCGCGGCGACGTTCGGTGCGCTCGGCGCGCGTGTCGTCGTGAACTCGGCGTCGTCGGTCGCGCAAGGCGAAAAGGTCGCAGCCGAGCTTCCCGACGCGATCTACCTACAGGCTGACGTCTCCCAGGTCGCGAGCGCGCACCGGCTGGTCGCGGACGCGGTCGAGCACTACGGCCGCCTCGACATCGTCGTGAACAACGCAGGCACGACCACGGTGATCCCTCATCAGGATCTCGACGCCGCGACCACGGAGATCTGGGAGCGGATCCTCGCGGTCAACGTGCTCGGCACGTGGAACGTGATCCAGGCTGCGGCGCCGCACCTGCGCGCGAGCGGAGACGGCGTCATCATCAACGTCACGTCGCTCGCCGGCGTGCGTCCTGTCGGCTCCTCGATCCCGTACGCGGTGTCGAAAGCGGCGCTCAACCACCTCACGGTGCTGCTCGCCAACGTGCTCGGTCCCGAGATCCGCGTCCATGCCGTCGCGCCGGGGCTGATCGACACGCCCTGGACCGCCGACTGGGATGCGGTCCGTGCATCCGTTCGCGCAAGGGCACCGATGCAACGTTCGGGCACGCCCGAGGACGTCGCGGACGCGTGCGTCGCGCTCGTCGGCGCGCGGTACGCCACCGGCCAGGTGCTCGTCGTCGACGGGGGACTGGGCTTGCGCTGATCGGTCCGGCGATGGACTTTGTCGCTCGGGTGTCGGCTGCTCAGGTTGTCGCGAGCCTGGTGAGAACGAGTGTGCATGACTCATCGTTGGCGGTGGCGGGCACGAACGGAGCCGACTCACTTGCCCCAGTCAGCGGCGGTGATGCCGTCGGCGTGACCGGGAGGCCACTGGACCAACTCGATCCGGTTGCCTTCGGGATCGACAATCACGGTCGTGCGAAAGTCGATCGAGCCGTCCGGTGAGGTGGGTGCGTCTGCGGCGATACCGCGGGCGGAGAGCTCGGCGATGGTGGCGTCCATCGACTCGACCTTGATGACGAAGTGGCTGAGGCGGGTGTCGCCGCGGTTGTCGTCACCTCTGGTTGGATCGTGCACGAGTTCGATGGTGACGAATTCGTCCTCGGGGAGTTTGAGCATGGTCAACTCACCCAACGGAGTGTCGGCAACGCGGCCCACGATCTCGTAGCCGACGGCGGTGTAGAAGGCGAGCGAGCGGTCCAGGTCCGCGACGCGCAGACCAAAGTGCAGCGTCCTCATCGGTCTCCCTTCGCCGGCCGGCAGACATGGATCGCAGTTCCCGTCGGGAACGTCCGGGACTCGACCAAGTCAAGTCGCCGCTTATCTCCCGTCGTCGGCATCGGGACGCTACTCGGGGCGCGAACTCATCGGACTAATCGCCGCGGGCGATACGGCGAGAAGGAATGCTCCTCGACGTTCCGCTACGCGCAGGCCGTGTCGAGCAGCCCGAGTACCAGGCGAAGATTGCGCGGGATTTCTGCCGTTCGAAGCGGCGGAACGATGAGTGTCGTGATCCCG
>DASQHW010000098.1:0-2933 GCA_035631895.1 Acidimicrobiia bacterium
ACTTCCTCCCTCGCGACTGTCGACAAGCGCTCGCAACGCCGGCGAGGCGAGCGCGGTGCCCGGCTTCGGTATGGCGCGGACGCCCGGTGGACGCGGCGCATCGGTCCCACTCGGTGCGATGCCGAACGCCGTGATGGTTCGCGCTCGGGGAGCCGACAGCGAGGTCTTCGACCAGATCACGAACGGTCTGCCACTCGTCACCGAATTCAGTGGTACGCCCTGCGCCCGGTGCAACAACATGTCCACGGAGGCGAGCGGGAGGCCGCGGCGCGTCTCGACCCGATCGTTCCTCGCCACGCCGGCGGTCAGGACCCAGCTGCCGACGATGAGCATCGCGGATCCCGCGGCGAGTGCGATCGCGATCAAGCCGACGCGAACGAGGCCCGAACGTCCGCCGCGTAGCGCGAGCCTCACGGCCAGGCGGGTCACCGCACCGCCTCCCTGCTCGCAACAGTGCCGTCGCGCACGACGATTTCCCTGTGCATGTAGGCCGCGACGCGCGGCTCGTGCGTGACGACGACCAGGGTGATGCCCTGCGCTCGGGCGTGTTCCGTGAGCACCGTCATCACCTCGTCCCCGGCAATCGAGTCGAGTGCCCCGGTCGGCTCGTCCGCGAAGACGACGCGTGGGCCGGTCACGAGGGCCCGCGCGATTGCTACACGCTGTACCTCGCCGCCGGAGAGCTCGTCGGGTGTTTCCCGCGCGACATCGGCGGCACCGAGCCGTTCGAGCCAGTCGAGTGCGCGATGCGTTGCTTCGACTCGGCGCACTCCGTCGATCACGAGAGGAAGCGCGACGTTGTCGACCGCGCGCAGCTCGCTCACCAGCTGCCCGAACTGGAACACGAAGCCGAACTCCCGGCGGCGAAGGGCAGCCCGGTCCGCTTCACCGAGGGTCTCGAGCCGGCGCCCCGCGAACGTCACCGTGCCCCAGTCGGGCTGGAGGATGCCCGAGAGGCAGTAGAGCAACGTCGATTTCCCGGCGCCGCTCGGCCCCGCGATCGCAACCATCTCCCCGCCGCGGATCGTCAACGTGACGCCACGTAACGCCTTGGTGGTGCCGAAGTCCTTCACCAGGCCCTTCGCGTCGATGATGCCGTCGTTCACCGGGTGACCTCCTGACGGAGCGAGTCGAGCCGGCCCCGCGTCTGTTCGATCCAGCGCAGATCGGCTTCGAGGTGGAACAGCGCGAAGTCGGCGAGGAGCGCGGTCGCGAGATCCGCACCCGTCTTGAGCGCGGTGAGCTCGCGCATGCGCTCGAGGTGCGCGCCGCGCTGCGCGTCGAGGTACGCGCCGGCGTCGCGCCCGGTCGTCAGCGCGAGCACGGTTTTCGCGAACAGGGTGCGCTGGAGGTTGGGTTCCGGCGCCTCGGGTTCACTGAGCCACCGGTGCAGCTCGTCGATGCCCTCGGCGGTGATCTCGTAACGCTTCCGTTCCGGCCCTTGCCCGGGTTCTTGCGCCGCGAGACGGATGCGGCCGTCGCGCTCCAGTCGTCCGAGGGTGGCGTAGATCTGGCCGAATTGCACCGGGCGGCCGGCGTCGAAGAGCGCGTCGTAGGCCTGCTTGAGGTCGTAGCCGTGCCGGGTTTCCTCCTCGAGGAACCCGAGCAGCGCGTACGCCACGGTCACACGGCAGCTATACAACGGGTGTATACATCGAGTCAATAACGTTGTGACATCATTCGATAATGACCGTTATCATGGCTGCGTGAGCGCCGTTTCTGCTCCGTCGACCCGTGAACGCCTGATTGCCGCGGCGATCGAGGTCTTCCGCTCCGACGGCTACGAGGGCGCCCGGGTTCAGGACGTCGCCCGGGCCGCGGGCATGACGACGGGCGCCATCTACGCCAACTACCGCGGCAAGGCCGACCTGCTCTTCGACGCGATTGCCGACCGAACGGACACCGAGCTCGACAGCCTGCTCGAGAGCACGACGGCCCACGAGACACGCGAGCTGCTCGGCGTGCTCGGCGACCGGCTGGTGCAGCCCCGTCGCGAGCCCCCGCTCCTGCTCGAGGCGATCGTCGCCGCGCGCCGGGACGGCACGCTGCGCGAGTTGCTCCATGAGCGGCTCGGCGCGCTCGTCGCGCGCGCGCTGGAGCTCGACCCTCCGGCCCCGGAGGAATGGCACTCGTTGATCGCGCGTCTGCTCGACGCGTGTGCACCCGCAAGGGAGACCGCATGACCGACACGATCGACACCATCCACGCCGTGCGCGCCGAGTTCGACACGGCGTTCACATGGGACTACGAGCAGAGCCGGGCCGGGCTGGTGAAGCTCTACGAGAAGGCGAAGACTTCCCAGTGGAACGCGACGGCCGATCTCGACTGGACGGTCGACGTCGACCCCGAGAAGGTCGGTCAGGAGCTTGGCGGCGGGGGCACGTTGCGGTTCCAGGCCCTCGCCGAAGCCGAGGACTCGCCCGTTCGGCACTTCGGCGACGCCGAGTGGCGCACGGTCTCGATCGAGCTGCAGAAGTCGCTGCTGTCGCAGTTCATGCACGGCGAGCAGGGCGCACTGCTGTGCACCGCGCGCATCGTCGAGACGGTGCCGTGGATCGACGCGAAGTACTACGCCGCGACACAGGTGATGGACGAGGCGCGTCACGTCGAGGTGTTCGCGCGCTATCTGAGCGAGAAGCTCGGGACCCAGTACGGCATCAACGAGAACCTCAAGGGCATCCTCGACGACATCCTGCGCGACCCGCGCTGGGACATCGCGTACCTCGGGATGCAGATCATGGTCGAGGGTCTGGCACTTGCGGCGTTCGGGATGATGCACCAGATCACCACGGAGCCGCTGTTGAAGAAGCTCCTTCGCTACGTGATGAGTGACGAGGCCCGTCACGTCGCGTTCGGCGTGCTGTCGTTGCAGGAGTTCTACAAGGAGCTCACCGACACGGAGCTGCGTGAACGACAGGAGTTCGCGTTCGACG
>DASQHW010000099.1:0-2149 GCA_035631895.1 Acidimicrobiia bacterium
AAGGCCGGCGCCGCTCAGGGCGGCCGAGCAGCCCTGGCATCGCAACCGGTCCGACTCATCTTCCAGCTCCGGGATCGACAGATAGGCGATGCGCCGGTGCCCCGCGTCGATCAGGTGCTGCGTGGCGATCCGGCCGCCGAGCGCATCGTCGACCGACACGACGTCCGCCCACTCGGCGCCACAGCTGATGAACACCACGGGCACACCGCGCGCGAGGACCACGTCCATGGTCCGCGAGTCGCCCGAGAACGTGAGGAACACGATGCCCGCTACGCGGTGCTGGAGCAGCGTCTCCACGCCCGCCAGCTCGCTTTCGCTGTCGCCTTCCGTGTTGCAGAACATTGCCGTGTAGCCGTGCGCGGCCGCGTGGCGCTCCAGCGACTTCGCCATCTCGGCAAAAAACGGGTTGGCAAGGTCGCCGACGACGACGCCGAGGATGCTCGTCCTCCGCTGCACCAGCTGGCGCGCGAGGACATTGGGACGGTATCCAAGCTCTTCGATTGCGTCGCGCACCCGGCGGCGCGTCGCCTCACTGACGCCGGGCACCGCTCGGACGACGTTCGAGACGGTCGACTTGGAGACGCCCGCGCGCACCGCGACGTCGAGGATGGTCGGGTGGCGTCGCTCCGAGCTAGCCGCCATCAGCACTAGTCCAGCTGCCAGCGGTGGTCGGGGTCGGTGGTGACCAGCCACCGCCGCTTCGGGCCCGCCATGACATTGAGGTAGTAAAGGTCATAGCCGGGTCCCGCGGCGACGGGGTGATATCCGCGCGGCACGAGCACGACGTCCCCGTCCCGCACCTGGATCGCCTCGTCCAGCGTGCGGTCGTCGGTGTAGACGAGCTGGACCGCAAAACCATCCGGCCTCGCCATCCGGTGGTAGTACGTCTCCTCGAGGTAGGCCTCGCGCGGGAGGTCGTCGGTGTCGTGCTTGTGCGGCGGATAGCTCGACCAGTTCCCCGCCGGCGTCAGCACCTCTGTCACCAGCAGCGACTCCGCCGGGCGGTCTTCCATGAGGATGTTGTGGATCGTCCGCGCGGTGCGACCAGAGCCGCGCTGAAACGGCTTGATGTCCCTCGCGCGAACCAGGGCGGGCTCGGCCCCCGACGTTGCCGGCGCCCAGCACAACGCGACCTCGCAGCGGTCGCTCTTGCCGGTCATCACCGCGGGATGTCCGGGTGGTAGATACACCGCGTCCGGTAGCCCTTCGAACACGCTCGAGCGCGAACCGACGTCGCGCCAGTCACCGATGTCGGCGACGCCCGAGAGCATGACCGCGCACAGCTCTCGCCCCTCCATCTGCCGCTCGGCCACCTCTCCACGCCGCAGCACGCATACCTCGAAGCCGACGTACGACCAGCCCGCCGACTCGGGCGTGACCGCGACCGATGTCCCGCGCACGAGCAGCTTGCTCACACGTACCAGCGCCGGCGCGCTGACTCGCGCTCGTGCTCTGCGCGCGCCTCGCGCACCTCCGCCGACTCGCTCACCTCGGCGACCGGCACCTCCCACCACGACTCGTAGCTGGGCACGCCTTCGTAGCGATCGACAAGCACGTGGATCACGACGGTGCGCTCGACCCTCTTCGCCGCGACGAGAGCGTCGCGCAGCTCTTCGATGTTGCGAACGCGATAGACGTGCGCACCGAGGCCCTGCGCGTTCATGGCGAGATCGACCGGCAGCCGCTCGCCGTTCTTGTGCTCCGCATCGTCGCCCAGCGATGCACCCGCGCGGTAGCGATAGCGCGTACCGAATCCCGCCGTTCCCTTCGAGCGCGAGAGCCCGCCGATCGAAGCGAATCCCTCGTTGTCGACCAGCACGATCGTGAGCTTCGCATGCTCCTGGATCGACGTGACTATCTCTTGCGACATCATCAGGTAACTGCCGTCCCCGACCATCACGTAGACCTCGCGCGTCGGGTCGGCGAGCTTCACGCCCAGGCCTCCCGCGATCTCGTAGCCCATCGTCGAGTACCCGTATTCGACGTGGTAACCCTTCGCGTCGCGCGTCCGCCACAGCTTGTGCAAGTCGCCGGGCATCGACCCCGCCGCGCAGACGACGACGTCGCGCGCCGCCGACAGCTCGTTGACCGCGCCCAGCACCTCCGACTGTGCCGGCAGCGGCGCGTGGCCGAGGGAATAGAGCCGGGT
>DASQHW010000100.1:0-18238 GCA_035631895.1 Acidimicrobiia bacterium
AGATCCGGCACGTCGGCTCCGGCGGCACGTGCGATGCGCGCGAACGCGAGATGCAGAGGGAGCAGCGAGGCGGGCGCGCCGGTCGCGACTGCGACACGCCCGCCGGCGTCGCCGATCACTTTGACCCGCTCGACCGCTCGATGAAGGGCCGCGAAGGTGCGGGCAGCGTCGATCACGGGCTTCTCCGGCGTCGCGCCGAACACCTCGGTGAAGGCAGCCCACGCGTCCAGGACCGTGAGGCCGGGGATCGGAAGGACCTCACCGAGCGCGCTCCGCTCCCCCGCGACGACCCGCTCGACGAATCTCCGGAGCTCTGTCGGCCCCGGTGCACCGGCGCCGCCGGTGACCTTGGCCCGTTCGAGCAGCTGTTCGGGCGTCGCCGGCGGCGCCGGGTGCACCTCAGGGGTGCGCGACTCGAGCCTCGGCGGCCGGTTCCGGGCCTTCATCGTCCGCGCACGCGCTAGCCCTCGCCGAGCTCACGGGAGCGGCGCGTCGCGGCGGCGACCGCGTCGAGGATCGCGGCCCGCACGCCGTGCGCCTCCAGCTCACGGAGGCCCGCGGCCGTCGTGCCGCCCGGAGACGTCACCGCGGCGCGCAGGGCTTCGGGACCGCCCTCGTCCCGGGCGAGCAATGTCGCCGAGCCGAGCATGGTCTGCACCACGAGCTCCTCGGCGACCGGGCGCGGGAGCCCCACGAGCACGCCCGCCTCGATGAGCGCTTCGGCGACGAGGAACACGTACGCCGGACCCGACCCCGACAGTCCTGTGACGGCGTCGAGCGAGGCTTCGCCGACCCGCACGACGACACCGACGGCGCCGAGCAACCGTTCGGCCGTCTCCAGATGATCCGGGCGTGCATGTGTGCCCGGCGCGATCGCGGAGGCACCGACGCCGACGACGGCCGGCGTGTTCGGCATCGCGCGCACCACCGGCCGTTCGGGCACGAGACGTTCGATCGCCGCGATCGTGACACCGGCCGCGATCGAGAGCACGAGCGTTTCGCGACCGAGCGCAGGGAGCGCGGTCTCGAGTGTCGCGGGCACGTCTGCAGGCTTCACGGCGAGGATCACGACGTCTGCGTCGGCGACGGCCCACGCCGCGCTCGGCACGACGCGCACCTTTGGGAATTGCTGTTCGAGCGCAAGGCGTCGTTCGCCGTCGATCTCCGCGATCGACAGGTCGTCGGCCTCCCAACCGGCATCGAGCAGGCCGCCGACGAGGGCCGCGCCCATCTTTCCGCCACCGAGCAGCGCGATGCGCGACATCGTTCGCGAGGGTAACCCGGGGTCGGGGCTTCGCCGTTCCTCGACGCTCGGTGCGGCTCGCGAAGGCCCCGACGGCAAACGCGCGGGGGCCCGAGGAACCTTCGGATCGAGCCCCGCACTTCCCCGAACGGGGCCGACCTTCCCGCACCTCGGGCCCGTCGACGTCCGCACGGTAGCACGGAGTCTCGGTGCACTACAAGACATCTTGAGATGTATTTCTTACAATTTAGCGTTCAACCCGCTTTCCGAACCCGAGGCGGATGGCGGGCTGGACCGACGCTCGACGAGCTCGTAGAGCGCGCCGATGATGCGGTCGAGCTCGTCGACGTCGAGGTGCTCCAGCAGCACGCGGCCGACGAGATAGATATCGCCGTCGGGACCGATCGAGAAGTGCGCGGCGTAGGTCGTGTGGTTCCGCTGCAACAGGAACCTGTACAGCTCCTCGTGATGCGCCGGTGGGTCCGGCATGAAGTACACCTCGTAGCGCAGCGTGCGCTGGTGGAGATCGAAGTAGATCGTCGCGGCGTCGCGCCCCTCGCATCCGAAGCGCACGTACCAGCGCGGTATCGAAGGGTCGTACTCGACGGTCTGCACCCATGCTTCGCGGCGGACCGGTCCTTCGAGATGCGCGGCGATCATGTCGTGCTTCGCGCGCCACACCTCGGGATCGAGCGGCCGATCGGGTGACGCGGGGGTCGATTGCACGCTCAGTCGCAGCGGACGAGCGCGCGCGCGACCAGGTCGCCGTAGAGCCGTCGCAAGCGTGCGGCGGTCATGCTCCAGGAGTAGCGCAACGAGCGCGCGGCGGCACTCGATCCCATCTCGACGCGCAACTGATCGAACGCGAGAAGCTTCTCGACGGGTCCCGCGTAGTCCGCGGGGTCGCGGCCTTCGACGAGATACCCGGTCTCGTCGTGGTCGACAAGCGAACGCAGGCCACCCACGTCGGCGGCCACGACCGGAGTGCCGCATGCCGCGGCTTCGAGCGCGACGAGCCCGAACGACTCGGCCCGTGACGGCACGAGGCATACGTCGGCGGCGCGGTAGAACTCCGCGAGCCGATCGTGACGCTGAGGGCGAACCCAACGGATCTGCGCCGCGACCCCGAGCTCGTCGGCGAGCGCACGCACCCGCGTCAACTCGTGCTCGCCGTCCTTGCCGCTGGGGCCGCCCACGACGACGAGCGCGACCGAGGGATCGTCGAGGGCCGCGAGACAACGCACCGCGAGGTCCGCACCCTTCAGTGGTTGGATCCTGCCGACGAACAGCAGCACCCGGGACGCGTCGACGCCGAGCCGGTGCCGCGCCGCGTCGCGGTCACCGGGCGAGAAGACGAGATGGTCGACGCCAGGCGGCACGACCTCGATGCGCTGTGGCGCGGCGTCGTACAGGTCCGCGAGCTGTGCGCGTTCCGCCGCGGTGGATGCGAGCATCAAGTCGGCACATGCAACGACTTCGTGCTCGACGAGTGAGCGGTGCTCCGGGTCGTCGTCGATACCGGCGTCGGCCTTCACGCGCGCGAGCGTGTGGAACGTCGCGACGAGCGGCAGATCCAGCAGGTGCTTCAACCGGTGCGCGACGGCTCCCGAGAGCCAGTAATTCCCGTGCAATACCTCCACGGGATCCTGCTGGAGCATGCGCGCGAGCGCGGCGTCGACGAACGGCTCGACGAGGTCGTACAGCGCGTCCTTGGCGACCGGGACGCGGGGCCCGGCGTCGACGTGCAGCACCCGGAAGCCGGGCTCTACCTGCACGATCGCGGGCTGGGCCGGCGTCTCGGCACGCGTGTACACGTCGCATTCCACGCCCGAGCGCGTCAGCGCCGACGCGAGCGCGCGCACGTACACGTTCATGCCGCCGCCGTCACCGGAGCCCGGTTGGGCGAGTGGGGACGTGTGCATGGAGAACACGGCGACGCGGCGCACTGACATCGGGTCGGAGGTTACCCAAGTGGGCCGGAACGTCCGGTCTGCCTTCGGAGATCAGCCCGCTTCGGCGTCGTGGTCGGAGTGCTCGGCCTGGAACGACCGGTAGATCTCGATCAAGACCTGCTTCTGGCGATCGGTGATCATCGGGTCGCCGACGATGGCGGCGACGAGGTCGGCGGGCTGGTGGCCGGCACCGCGGTCGTCCAGGATGCCGGCACGCACGTACAACGTCTCGGCCGAGATCGAGAGCCCGCGTGCGATTGCCTGGAGGATGTCGGCCGAAGGCTTGCGGAGCCCGCGCTCGATCTGGCTCAGATACGGATTCGAGATGCCCGCGAGCTCACTCAACTTGCGCAACGACAGACGGGCGTTGCGGCGTTGATCGCGGATGAACTCGCCGAGATCGTGCAGGCGCGTCTCGAGCGTGTCGAGCGACTCGGGCGTCATCCCGCGGTCCCGGCAACCTTCCTCGCGGCGATCTCGCGCTCGAGGGCGTCGATCACCACGTGCATATCGCGCCGGAGGCCCGAGAGCTCGTGCTCGAAGCTTCCGAGGCGTTCGAGCGTCTCGGCGAGCTCGGCGTCACTGACGAGCGGGAGGTTCGCGAGCATCGTGTCCGCAAGGAGGTCCTCACGCCCGTCGGGCCAATGCAGCTCGAGCGCGGGCGCGTCCGGAGGGGGAAGGCGCGTGTCGGCGATCGCCGGACGCGAGGCATCGCCGCTCAGGATGCGCGGGAGGTCTTTGACGAGGTCACCCACGGTGCCGCCCCGCTCGCGGCGGTCGCGTTCGGCGCCCAGGATCTCGATGCGACCCTGCGCGAGCCGGCGAAGGTAGGACAGCGTGTTCTCGACGTCCACGCACTCGCCCTTCATCGTTCGCAACTCGTCGAGCGCGCGTGTATCGAGGCCCGACACGAATTGTGGTTCGAGGAGTCGGTGAATGCGTTCCGTCGGAATCACCCTCTTCGGCGAGCGGCAAGGACTGGCGGCGCCAGGCTAGTGCCGGCCGGGGACGCGTCCGGCCAACATCCTGCACGCGTTGCATCGTTGCGATTTCCGTTCGCGTGAGGGATGAGCGGTGAATTCGCGTAACGATTACGTGTCTGCCGGAAGGGCACCGCCACTGACCGGCGGGAGAACCGCAATCTCGTCGCCGTCGGCGAGCGCGGTGTCCGCGCCGTGCGCCGGCTCGTCGCCATCGATCCACACTCGGGCGCCGGACAGCACATCCGTGAACGCCGGGCCGTACCGATCGCACGCGGCGGCGAGCAGCTCGCGAAGTCGGGTGCCCTCCGCGACGTCGAATTCGTCGCTGGCCAGGCCCGCGGCCTGGCGGGCCGCGGCGAACAGCCGCAGCCTGCAGGTCACGACTCGGCGTGGTCGACGTTGGTACGAGCGGTCGGCAGCGCCTCCAGCCGTTCGGGGTCGATTGGCTCGCCCGTGACCTCGTCGAGACCGTAGGTACCGTCGTCCACCCGCTGCAGCGCAGCTTCGATCGCGGCGAGCTCGGCTTCGAGTCGCTCGAGGATCGAGAGGTCCTTCTCACGTTCGAAGGTCTCCGACGCCTGATCGGCCGGGTGCTGGTCGTAGTGCGTGAGCTCGCCAGTCTGTTCGGACTCTTCCTGGTCGAGACCCTCGCCGCGCAACGCGGCGATCAGGCCCGTGACCCGGTCTCGTTCGTGGCCGAGGCGTTCACGTGCTTGCGATGCGTCGAATTCCTGCGTCATGACGAAAGAGGGTACCCAGCGCGCCGGATGCCGTCACTCGCCGGGCTCGTCGAGGTCGAATCGCGCGCGAAGCTCGTCGGCGCGCTCGCCGAGCAACGTTGCGAGCACGTCGAGTCGCGTCGCAGCGTTCGCCGCCTCGAGCACGCGTTGTGCGTCGAGCGGACCAATCGGCGCAAGCGCAGCAGCCTCGTACGAAGCGCGCAAGGGGTCGTCGTGGAGCGCGGGTGCCTCCTCGATCCGAGGGTCGAGGCGCCGTACCAGCGCGGTCACGGCGGCGAGCGCTTCTACGACGCGTGCGCGCGCGTCACGGTCTGCCGCGCCGTGCCGCAGCTCGTCGGAAAGCGCGACCACCTCGGCGCGCGGATAGGGATCGTCGGGCAGCCACCGCGTGACCCGTAGCCGGCTCATCCCCACCGCGGTCAGGGCAAACCTGCCATCGGAAAGCTCGGCGGCCTGCACCACACGGGCGATCGTTCCCATGTCGAACCGCACGTCGCCTCCGCCCACCTCACTCCCACGCTCGATCAGCACGACACCGAACTGCTGGTCGCCGTCCATGACGTGGCGGATCATGACGCGATAACGCGGCTCGAAGACGTGCAAGGGCAACAGTGCATACGGGAAGAGCACCGTTCCGAGCGGGAACATCGGCAGTATCCGGGTCTGGGCCATGGTGCGGCCCCCGTCAATTCCAGCGCGCGCGCACGGAACCGACCGCGGCGGCGAGCCGCGCCCGCTCGGTCTCGCCGAGACCGGGCAGGGCGCTGTGCAGCTCGCACATCCACGCGAGCTGCAACGGGTCCTGGCCCAGACGGCCGTGCTCGAGGTTCGTCAACATGCGAGCGAGGATCTCGTGAGAGGAAACCGGCGCGAGGAGCGCGGGACGGAAACCGCGCTCGCTGCCGTGCACACTCGCGAACAGCGCTCGGCAACCGTCGATGTCGCACTCCGCGCCACCGTGAAACGGATCGCACCAGCGGCCTTCTTCGCTGCCGTCCTGCACGAGGAAGTGGCCGGGCATCCCGACGCCGCGCACGTCTATCCCGACGCGGCGGCCGACTTCGATCATCAACACCGACAGCGTGATGGGAATGCCGGTGCGGCGCGTCAGCACGGAGTCGAGGAACGAGTTCTCGGGATCCGCGTAGTCACGGCGGTTTCCCGTGAAGCCCGCGTCCTCGAAGAGGTATGCCCGGACGCCTTCGAACGTGGGCGTCGGACATCCGGCCGCCAGCTCGTCCAGCCGGGCACAGCACGCATCGACATCGATACCGGGATGGGCGTGGGCGGCAATGCAGAACGCGGCAACGTCCAGACGAACGTCTGTCGCGGCTCTCGCGACCGTTTCCTCGAAGCGTCTCCTCGCCGCTTCGCGTGCCTTCCGGCGAGCCCCCTCCGTGGCATCCACGCCGGCGAAACTACCGACCTTTTCTGCTCGTGTGGGAGTTGCGACTAGCCGATCTGGCGGGCGAGGTACGACGAGAACCAGCCGGCGTACCGCTCCTGCAGCTCGGGTCGCTTCCAGTCGGTGCCGCGTACCACACCGCGACACTCCGCCGTCTCGCAACGGCACGTGAACTCGTCGTAGTCGTCGGAGTCGGTCATCGCGTAGTCGAAGCACAGCTCCTCGCCCGCTTCGACCGCACGTCGCGTGACCATCAGCACGGATCCGACCATCCCGCAGTTGGGATCGCACGAGTGGTTGACGTAGTCGGCCGGATCGAACGGCGGCACGCTGGCGAGGAACAAATCCTCGTCGATCTGGAGCGCGTGTGCGCAGACGCGCTCGCCGAGCGCTCTCAGCTCGGCGCCGTCGACGACCAGGCCGCCGAAGGCAGCCACCGTCGTGCCGGCTTCGATGTATTCGATCGCGAACACGCCCATACCCTTGGCGTCCGCAGGACGCGTCTCGGCGGACGGGCTCAGCCAGGATTGGCGCACGAGGAGGCAAGCTATCGAACCCGCGCCGGCGCGGCGGAGTCCGGGTACGGCGCAGCGAGGGAGACATGGAAACCACGAACCTGTTCGAGATCGTCGGCGGTCAGCCGTTCTTCGACGCGCTCGTCGAGCGGTTCTACACGCGGGTCGAGACCGACCGCATCCTCCGTCCGCTGTATCCCGCGAACCTCGAGCCCGGCAAGCGAGCACTCGCCCTCTTCCTCGGCCAGTACTGGGGCGGACCGGCTGCGTACAGCGCCGAGAAGGGTCATCCTCGTCTTCGGATGCGGCACGCGCCGTTCGCGATCGACCCAGCCGCACGAGACGCCTGGCTGTCGGCAATGCTCGCGTCGGTCGAAGAAGCCGATGCTCCCGAGGTCGCGCGGGAACGACTTTCGGAGTACTTCACGATGGCGTCCGCCGCGATGATCAACCGCGCCCAGGGGATGCGAGCGTCTCCGACGAGCGAGGCGCCGGCGACGGCGCCGACGGGCGAGAGCGCGAGAATGGACGAATGAGCCGCCGACGGGAGAAGGACAAGCTGGCGCGACGCCGTGTTGCGTCCGTCCGGCGCGGAGAGATTCGCCACCGCAGGCCTGTGCGGCCGGGCCGGCTGTCACCGGACCGCACGGTTCCTGCTTCCATTCCCCGCCCTCCCTACGCGCCCGATGCACCGGCCCTCGTCCCGGCGGTACCGCCCGACGAGTTCGCGGACCGCATGCGCGCCGCCGGTCGCGCCGGCCGGGAGGTGCTGCTCGAGCTCCGGGACGCGGTGCGCGTCGGCATGACGACCGACGAGCTCGATCGCATCTGCCACGAGGCGTGCATCGCGCGTGGCGGCTACCCGAGCCCGCTGTTCTACAAGGGGTTCCCGAAGTCGTTGTGCACGTCGGTGAACGAGGTCATCTGCCACGGCATCCCCGACGATCGCGTGCTCGAGGACGGCGACATCGTCAACTGCGACGTCACGATCTATCTTCACGGCGTCCACGGCGACACGAACGCGACGTTCCTGGTCGGCGACGTCGACGACGCGGGCCGGCGGCTGGTGCAGGTCACCAGGGAATCGCTGTGGAAAGCGATCGACCAGGTGCGACCGGGGGCCCGCCTCAACGACATCGGGAGGGCGATCGAGACGCACGCCGAGGCAGCGGGCTTCTCGGTGGTGCGCTCCTTCGTGGGCCACGGCGTGGGTGAGGAGTTCCACACGACGCCTTCCGTCCCGCACTACTACGACCCGAGCCTCGACGACGTGATCACGCCGGGCATGACCTTCACGATCGAACCGATGATCAACGAGGGTGGATGGGAGCTCGGGCGGATCTGGCCCGACGGCTGGACGGCGCCCACCCGCGACGGATCACGTTCCGCGCAGTTCGAGCACACGTTGCTCGTCACGACGACCGGCGTCGAGGTGTGCACGCTGGTCCCGGGCGAGCCGCACGGAAGCTGACCGCACGTTGACCGGCCGGATGGCGGGCGAGCGCGCGCTCGTCACGGGATCAACTGCCGGTATCGGCAGGGCCATCGCGGTCGCATTCGCACGGGAAGGTGCCGCGGTCGTCGTGACCGGGCGCGACCGCGGGCGCGGTGAGGCAGTCGTGGCCGAGATCGCGCGCAACGAAGGGACCGCGCACTTCGCGCCGGCAGATCTGCACGTCGAGGCGGCGTGCACGTCACTCGTCGACGAGGCGGCGGGCCTCCTGGGAGGTCTCACTGTGCTCGTCAACAACGCGGCGGGAGGCGACGCGCGCGACGCGGCGGTCGCCGAGCTCACGACCGAGGCGTGGGACGCGATCGTGCGCGTCGATCTCACGGCGCCGATGTGGTGCGCGCGGGCGGCGATCGTGCACATGCGGCACGCCGGCCACGGCGCGATCGTCAACATCTCCTCGCGGCAGGCGGAGCGGGCGAGCGCGGGCCTCGCTGCGTACGTCGCGGCGAAGTCGGGTTTGAACGGCTTGACCCGTGCGATCGCGGTCGAGGAAGCAGCGCACGGGATCCGCTGCAACACCATCAGCCCGGGTTACGTCATGAACGACCGGCGCGACGCCGAGCTCCCCGCCGACCGGCGGGCGCGCTATGAAGGCATGCACCTGACACGCCTGGGCGTCGCGGGGGATGTGGCGAACGCGGCGGTCTACCTCGCGAGCCGTGAGTCGGAATTCGTCACGGGGATCAACCTGCAGCTGGACGGCGGGAGCAGCATCGCCCGTGGTCTCACACTCGGGTAGCCAGGCGTGCACCCGCGCACCTGCGTGAGCGCGATCTCCACGTTTCGCCTGTCGCTCGCCGAAGACCTCGCATTCTGGGCCGACCATCAGATCGGCAACGCCGGCGTGTCCGTCGCCAAGCTCGAGAGGTTCGGATGGGAGGAAGGCACTCGCCTCGTCGCGGAAGCGGTAGCGGGCGGCTTGCGAGTCGTCGACCTGATCGGCCTCGGACCGTTCCATCTGGCAAGACGACAGAACTGGGATGCCCAGCGGGCGCGTCTGGTGCACTCGCTCGATACCGCCGCCGCGGTCGGGGCACCCCGTGTGGTCTTCACGACCGGCCCGTTCGCGCCGCTCACGTGGGATGAGGCCGCGGACGCACTGGCCGAAGCGCTCGCACCGGTCCTGGACGAGGCGCGCGCCCGCAGCATCGATGTCGCCATCGAGCACACGAACTCGTTGCGGGTCGACGTCGGCTTCGTGCACACGTTGCGCGACGCGATCGATCTCGCGCGCCGGCTCGACACCGCCGTGTGCATGGAGGTGAACGCGTGTTGGGCGGAGCGCGGGCTCGACGACACGATCCGCAGCGGTATCGACCGCATCGGGCTCGTGCAGGTGAGCGACTTCCGCGTCGGCACGATCGCTTCGTCGCAGCGGCTCGTTCCGGGGGACGGCGACATTCCGTTGCGCCGCATCATCGGAGTGCTGCTCGACGCCGGCTATGCGGGACCGTTCGAGCTCGAGCTGATCGGCGACGCGATCATCGACGAGGGATACGACGCGGCAGTGCCCCGTGCGATCCGGAACCTCGACGCGCTGCTCACCGAGCTCGGGGCCTAGGGGCCCTGGGCCGAGCCGTCGCAACGGCCGCTCACCACGACCGGCACCTGTGTCACCTCGGCCGGGACCGTCAGGCACGCATGGCGGGTGTAGAAGACCGTCCACGAGAACTCGAGACGCCAGCCCGCGCGCGCAAAGTCCGTGGGGGTCGCGTTCCACACGGGCGTACCGTCGGCGAGGTGGATGCGGTTGCCGTCGCAGCAACCGCTCCGCGACCCGGTCTCGGAGACGTAGACGATGCGCAGGAGGCTCGGATCGCGCGGCGGGCGTTCCGCGAGCGTCGCCTCCCGAATGACGGCCTGACCGAAAGCGCGAGCGTTGTCCCGCGCCTGGTTCTCCGCGATGGTTCCCGAGAACCCGAACACGAAGATCGCGAAGCCGGCGATGCCGAGCGCCATCAGCGCCAGTCCGATATAGCCCAGGATCAGCCCCGCGAGTGCAAAGCCCGCCCCTTGCTCGCCCGTGCGCCTGATCTGCCGCCGGGCGATGTGTCCCGTGACGACGGCCACGATCGAGCTCAGGAAACAGAAGAAGAACTGCGCACAGCCGGCGACGAGGGAGACGATCGCGAGCGCGTTGGTACGCGGCGGCGACGTGTACGGCGGCACGCCCCAGCCCGGCGCACCGGGATACGAGGTCGGGGGCGGAGGCGGTACGCCCGGAGACGGCGGTGGCGTCCAGTCGCCGGTCGCGGTCACGCCGGCAATCTTCGCACCATGCGGTGCGCAGGAGCATCAAGAGGCCGCAGGATCACGCCCACATGAAGGCGCCGCCGTCGGCCATGAACGTGTGGCCGGTGAGGTAGCGGCACGCGTCGGAGCACAGGAACCACGCGATCGGGCCGATGTCGAGCTCGGGATCACCTTGGCGACCCATGGGGCAGTTCTCGATGAACGTCCGGTAGCCCTCGCTCTGCTTGGCCGCGTCGCCGTGATGCGTCGCGGCGGCCGGCGCGATCGCGTTTACGACAATGCCGTCACTCGCCCACTCGCGCGCAGCGGTGCGCGTGATTGCGCGGATCGCTTCCTTCGACGCGTTGTACGCGGCGAAGCCACGACCGCCGGTGATGCCCATCGACGACGCGAAGTTGACGATGCGTCCCCACTGGCGGGATTTCATGTGCGGGTACACCGCTTGCATCGCCCAGAGGGTTCCTTTGACTCCCGACGCGTAGAAGACGTCGACGTCCTCCTCGGTCACGTCCGCGACCGGCGCCATCGGCCGGAACGTCTGCGCGTTGTTGACGAGGCCGTCGACGCGCCCGAACTGCTCGATCGTCTGCGCCACCATCGCGTCGATCGCGTCCCTGACTTGGATGTCGCACACCACACCCAGGTGCTCGACACCGAGCTCGGCGAGCTCTGCACACGTCTCCTCGAGCAGATGCCGCTTCCACTCCGCAACGACGATGCGCGCGCCGCCTTTGCCCATGTGCAGCGCCATGCCCTTACCGACGCCCCGACCCGCACCGGTGACGATGATCACCTTGCCGTCGAGAGAGTGCATCGCACGAGCGTCGGACATGCGGGTCACGATAGGTGCGGCGTAGCTTCGGCGTCATGCTGACGGAGACGGTGGTCGTGTCGGGAGGTGGGAGCGGCATCGGACGCGCAACCGCGCAACGCGCCGCACGAGAAGGGGCGAGCGTGGCGGTCATCGACCGCGACGGCGAGCACGCTCACGCAACGGCCCGCATGATCGGTGACCGCGCCCGGGCCTACGAGTGCGACGTCGCCGACGAGGCCGGGGTCGGCGCGACGGTCGCCCAGATCGAACGCGACCTCGGACGCGTCGCGGGAGTGGTCACGGCCGCGGGCATCTTCCATCCGGGCGACATGCGACCCGCACACGAGGTCAGCGTCGAAGAGTTCGTGCACGTGTTGCGTGTCAACCTCGTCGGTACGTTCACGGTGATCAAGTACGCGCTTCCGATGTTGACTGCGGGCGGGGGCGCGATCGTGACGATCGCGTCGACCGCGGCGATCCGCGGGCACGGGTTCGGCGCGGGGTACACCGCGAGCAAAGGCGGAGTCGACGCGCTCACGCGACTCCTTGCCGTGCAGTACGGCCCGCGTGGCGTACGCGCAAACTGCATCTGCCCTGGCGGCGTCGACACACCGATGACGGGCGGAACGTTCGCGACCGACGAAGCCAAGGCCCGCGCGAAACAACGCGTGCCCATCGGTCGATACGCACAAGCCGAAGACATCGCCGATGTCGCAGTGTTCCTGCTCTCCGACGACGCGCGGTACCTGACCGGGCAGACGCTCCCGGTGGAAGGTGGCGCAACCGTCGCCTGACTTCCCAAAGTTTGAGACGAATCTCATGTGGGGTATTCACTGCGGTTGATCTGCAGATTCTCGCAGGATGTACGGCTCGGGCCACGAAGCGTGACGCGTTGGTTTTCGCATGAACGGACATCGTTCGTTATCGTCGTTCCACATGCACCGGCCCCCTCGCCGCCGGCGGAGCGTGGGGCGCAGCATCGGTGTGGTGAATCACCACGATGAGACCGGTGTGACGCGACCCAACGTGATGCGGCTCATCGCGCTCGCCTGCTTGATCGCGCTCGTTTGCCTCCCCGGCGTCGCGCACGCGCAGACGACGCAGGACCAGCTCACGCAGCTCCGCAAATCCATCGACGCCACCGCGCAACGTTGGTTCGACGCGCACAACCACGCCGCGACTCTCGATGCGCGTATTGCCGCGCTCGAGCAGAGCATCACTGCCATGGACGCACAGGTCGCGATCGCGCACAAGGTCGCTACGGCTCGTGCTCTGCTCATCTACACGGGCGCGTCGCTGGATTACACGAGCGTGTTCGGAACCACTGTCATCGAGTCGGCTCGGCGCGCAGAGCTCATCGATCATGCGAACGCGCAGAACATGGACGCGATCGAGGCGTTCACCGCTTCGCTCAAGGAGTTGCGCTCGCAACACGACGACCTCGTCACGTCGCGGGCGCGACTCGACAAGGTCCTGCGGGACGTCGCGTCGCAACGGGACGCGCTCGATTCCCAACTGGCCTCACTGCAGAGCCAAGCGGCGCACGACGCCGCCCAGGCCGCGGGAAGGGCTGCGAGCCACCGCCTGCGCAGCGCACCTCTCTCGGCGGCGCCCCCTACCGCCGCGCCGACCGCGCCGGCGCCTGCCACCTTCGTCGCGCAACCACCCGCGCCACCGCCGCCATCGGGCGGCGGCGTGAGCCCGCACCACGATGATCCGTTCCTCGTGTGCACCAGGGCACGTGAGAGTGGTGGCAACTACGGCGTCGTCAGCTCCGGCGGCACGTACTACGGCGCGTATCAATTACTGCCGTCAACGTGGAACGCGATCGCCGCGCATGCAGGGCGCATGGATCTCGTCGGGGTTCTGCCGTCGAACGCTTCGGCCTACGACCAGGACGAGATGGCGTGGGCGCTGTACCAGTGGCAGGGCAAGGGCCCGTGGGGAGGCCGCTGCTGAGCGTTCCGAGACGGCCCGGATCACCGTTCGAGTGACTCCTGGGGGTCGATGGGACTGTGCAGCGAGACGCCACCGTCTGCCGCCAGAATCTGCCCCGTCACCCAGTCGAGCGTGCACAACGCGACGACCGCCTGCGCGACTTCGTCGGCCGTTCCCAGGCGGCCGAGCGCAGATCGCCGCGTGACGCGATCGCGGTAACCCGGCAGGTGCTCCGTCGGCGCGAACATCGGCGTGTCCGTGGTGCCGGGCGCCACCGCGTTGACCCGAATGCCGTTCTCGCCGAGCTCCCGCGCCGCGGACCGGACAAGCTGCGACAGCGCCGCCTTCGACGCCGCGTAATGAGCCATCGCGCGATCTGCGAGGAATCCGGAGATGCTCGTGACCGCCACGATCGAACCGCCGTGATCCATGGCCCGGCCGCACTCGCGTAAGCAAAGGAAGGCCCCCCGCAGGTTCACGTTCAACACGCGATCCCATTCGTCGATCGTCATCTCCAGCAGCGAGGCGCTGCCTCCCACGCCCGCGCTCAACACGGCGACGTCCGGACTGCCGAGGGCGGCAACCGCCCGGGCGACGCCGTCCACCACTTGCTGCTCGACGGAGACATCCACCCGAACGGCGAGATCCGCGTCCGGTGCGTCGGCCAAGTCGAGCACCGCGACCCGCGCCCCCGCACGCCCTAAACGCGCGACACACGCAGCACCGATGCCGCTGGCGCCACCGGTGACGATCGCGGTCGCGCCTTGCAGTTCCATGATGGTTCGACGCTAGCGTCCGCGGTCGTGCCGTCACCGTGGTTCGGGTTGTATCTGCCGCAGCTGCGCATGAGCTTCGATCGAATCCTCGAGCGCACGCTCGTCGCCGAGGAGGCCGGCTTCGACTCGATCTGGCTGATGGATCACCTCGCGGCGCCGATGGCGCCCGACGTCGACACGTTCGAGGGCTGGACGATCGCAACCGCACTCGCGGCGCGCACCACGCGCATCCGCATCGGCCATCTCGTGCTGTGCGACCCGTTCCGGCATCCCGCGTTGCTCGCCAAGATGGCGGCGACGCTCGACGTGATCTCGAACGGGCGTCTCGAGCTCGGCATCGGCTGGGGATCCGTGCCGTCCGAGCTCCGAACGTACGGCTTCGGCGACGAGCCCGGCGCCGTGCGGGCGGCGAAGCTCCGCGAGACGCTCGAGATCCTCGGCGCGATGTTCACGGGCGAGCCCTTCGACCACGAGGGGACCTACTACACGCTGCGACGTGCCCAAGGCCGGCCCGTGCCCGTGCAGGCACGTGTTCCGGTGCACATCGGTGGCGGTGGCGCGCAGCACACGATGCCGCTGGTGCGCGATCACGCCGACTGGTGGAACTGCCCGGGTTACGCACTCGAACGGCTCGACGAGCTCCGCCCGCTCGCGGGCCGCGCCCGCATCTCCGCCCAACACCCGATCGGCCTCGCTGCGAATATCGCAGAGCGCGACGAGGTCACCGCGACCGTGCAGCGCCGGTTCGGGTCATGGGGTGGCGTCATCGCGGGAACTGCCCCGGAGGTGACCGACGCCCTCGCTCGGGAGATCGCACGCGGCGTAGAGGGATTCGTCTGTCAGTTCGGTGATTTCGGCACGCCCGCCACGATCGAACGCTTCATGACCGACGTGGCATCTAGATTTCGCACGTGAGCCAACCCTTGGCCGTCGGCGTCCCGCGTGAGGTCAAGGCCGACGAGCATCGAGTCGCGATCACCCCCGACGGCGTGCTCGAGATGTCCCATCACCACGTGCCCGTTCTCATCGAGCGCGGGGCGGGCGTCGACTCGGGCATCACCGACGATGACTATCGCGCCGTCGGTGCGACGATCGTTCCGAGTGCGCACGACGCGTGGCACGCCGATCTCGTGTTGAAGGTGAAGGAACCACAGCCGTCGGAGCTCGGCTACCTGCGCGACGATCTCGTGCTGTTCACCTATCTCCACCTCGCGGCCTACCCCGACCTCGGCCGAAAGCTGATCGAGACCGGTACGACCGCGATCGCGTACGAGACCGTCCAGCTGAACGGGCAGCTGCCGCTACTCGCGCCGATGAGCGAAGTTGCCGGACGCATGGCGCCGCAGATCGGCGCACACTTCCTCGAGCGGCGCCAGGGCGGGCGGGGCGTCCTGCTCGGCGGCGCGCCCGGTGTGCGGCCCGCGCGGGTCGTGGTGCTCGGCGCCGGAAACGTCGGGTGGAACGCAGCCTGGATCGCGCAAGGCATGGAGGCCGAGGTGCTCCTCCTCGACAAGAATCTCGATCGACTCCGCTGGGTCGACCAGATCCACAAGGGCCGCATCCAGACGCTCGCGAGCAACCGGGCGGCGGTCGCGCGTGCGGTGCGCGACGCGGATCTCGTGATCGGCGCCGTGCTCGTACCGGGAGGCCGTGCCCCGGTGCTCGTGACCGACGAGATGGTCAGCGCGATGAAACCCCGGGCCGTGATCGTGGACTGTGCGATAGACCAAGGCGGCTCCGTCGAGGGAATCCACGAGACGACGCACAGCGATCCGGTGTTCGAGCGCCACCAGGTGTTGCACTATGCCGTCGGCAACGTGCCGGGTGCGGTGCCGAGCACGTCGACGTACGCGCTCACCAACGCAACGCTTTCGTACGCGGTCGAGCTCGCCACAAGAGGCGTCACCGAGGCGGTGCGCTCGGATCCGGCGCTCGCAGCCGGCGTGAACACCATGCACGGTCGCGTCGTGAACGCCGCGGTCGCAGAAGCGCTGGGCGTCCCTGCATCACCGCTACACGCCGCTCCATCACGCTGAACGGCGCGGCGCCGGGCATTCGGCATCGATCCGTTGGATCGCGACTCGTTAGCATTCACGATCTCATGAGAGTCCTGGTCAGCGGGGGTGCCGGTTTCATCGGCTCCCACCTCGTCGATGCACTCCTCGCGCGAGGCGATGACGTCGTGGTGCTCGACGACTTCAGCACGGGCTACCGCGAGAACCTCGACCCGGCGTCGGTGCCGGTGGAGGGTTCGGTCGCCGACGAATCAGTTGTCCGTGACGCGATGCGGGGCTGTGAGCTCGTGTTCCATCAGGCGGCGCACAAGGCCGTGATGCGTTCGGTGGACCAGCCGTTGCCCACCGACCTTGCCAACACCCACGGCACGCTCACCATGCTGAAATGCGCGAAGGACGAAGGAGTGCGCCGGTTCGTCCATGCGTCGTCGAGCAGTGTGTACGGAGGTGCCGCGCACGTGCCGACACGCGAGGACGAGCCGCAGCTGCCGCGCTCGCCGTATGCGGTCACGAAGCTCGCGGCCGAGCACTACTGCCGAGTGTTCACCGAGCTGTACGGCCTCGAGACGGTCGCGCTCCGGTACTTCAACGTCTACGGCCCACGCCAGCGCCCCGACGCGACGTACGCGGCGGTGATCCCGCTGTTCATCGACGCCCTGTCCCACGGCAACAGGCCAACCGTGCACGGCGACGGCATGCAGAGCCGAGACTTCACTTTCATCGCCGACGTCGTCGCGGCCAATCTCGCTGCAGCCGCGGCGCCGGCGCGCGTGTGCGCCGGAAAGGCGTACAACATCGCAGGTGGCGAGTCGTACTCCTTGCTGGACCTCCTCGACGTCCTCGGCCGCATCATCGACGTACGTCCGGAGCCCTCTTTCGCCCCGTCCCGGCCCGGCGACGTGCGCCGGAGCCGCGCAGACACGAGCGCTGCGGAGCGTGACCTCGGCTTTCGCTGCACGATCGGCTTCGAGGAGGGCTTGCGCGCAACCGTCGCGTGGTTCTCCGAGCGGTTCGCGCGGCGCGGCTCTCGGGCGACACCGTCGGTCGACGCAACCTAGCTGCGACGACTCATCGCCCGTCGTGGTCGTCGTTGGGAGTTGTGACGTTCTGCAGCGAGTCGAGCGCGTGCTTCGACGGCTTCACCGCGTCGCGGTTCGCCTGCTGCAGCTGGGCAAAGATCTCTTCCCGGTGCACGTCGATCGAGCGCGGTGCCTTGATGCCGAGGCGCACCTGGTCACCGCGGACCTCCAGAACCGTCACGACGATCTCGTGCCCGATCATGATGCTCTGATTCGCACGTCGTGTGAGCACGAGCACAGGATCCTCCCTCCATGGCGGCCGCTGCAGCGCGCCCTCCGCGAGCATACGCACTTGCAGGACGGCATGCGTGGGTCCTGCGACGCTCCGGATTCACGTGACGTGGCGGACCAAGCGACACGCGATGTCGTTCGTCGTCATGCGCCGAGGAGCCGGCCGCGTGCGGAGCGCTCGTTCAACTCGCGAGAGCGAGCGGTGCTCTCACGCTGTATCCCGCACTGGGCAGGACGACCTGGGCGGCCTCGTACGTGACGCGGTTGACGACGATGGGACCAAGGAGGTTCAGCGTCGAGTCCTCCGGACGATCGCGCAACGCCACGACTGCGAAGACCACCGCGTCCTCGGCGGTGGCGAGGCCCAGCCGGTCGGCCGTGGCCGGGTCCAGCTCGAACTCGTACTCGGGATAGAAGACCCACGGCGGCACGACGACGAAGCCCACATCCGGGCTGTCGGCGGACGTCAACAGCAGGAAGGGGCTCCCGGCCGGGCCCCACGGCGTCAGCTCGAATCGGTGTGCGTTCGGGAACCCGGGCATCCCCGCGGGAAAGTTCACCTTGACGACGTCGGCGGTTGTCTGCATGTCGAGCATCGATACCTACCGGGCAAGGTCCGCGACGGATACGTGAAGTGCATCGGCGGTCAACGGGACGACCGCAAGGTTTGCTCGGTTGTTGTTCATCGTCAGCATGTCCGCCTTCTGTTCGGTGTTCGGCGTGGCAGGGACCGCGAAACGCGCAGCACGTCAGATCGCCTCGTCCAGGATGCGCAACACGA
>DASQHW010000101.1:0-4557 GCA_035631895.1 Acidimicrobiia bacterium
CGCGAGCGCGAGACCTTTCACCGAGTCCTTCACCCGCAGCACCGCGGCGTCACCACCGGGACCGACGACGGTGTGCAGGAAGAGCTGATGGTCGTACTGGCGCGAGATCCACGTCTTGTCGGCGATCGTCGGCGTGGCGAGCAACGCAAGCAGCTCGCCGGACACGTCGGCGCCGGCGGGGAACTTGTCGCGCAGCTGGGCCCGCGGGTCGGCTGCCTGCAGCGCGTCCTGCGCGCTCGGGCGCAAGACGGGACGGCGATAGAGCGGCCCGTCGCCCAAGCTCTCGACGGGCACATCCGCGATCGGCGGTGCGTCGGACGACACCTCGGGCGCGTCGTCGCCCGCCGCGGCCGGCGGGTTCTCGCCGGGGACACCCACCGCGTCGAAGAGGCCGTCGTACCCGCGGAATCGCGCAGTGTCAGTCACACAGCCCACGACGGTCGCGCGGATCTCCCAGCGCCGAGCGAGTGCGAGCACCGCGTCGAGCTTGGGCGGCTCCACGATCGCGAGCATTCGTTCCTGGCTCTCGGACGTCATGATCTCGACCGGGTTCATCCCCGGCTCGCGCTTGGAGACGCGTGCGACGTCGACGTCCATGCCCGCGCCCGCTTTCGCCGCGGTCTCCGACGCCGCGCACGAGAGCCCGGCAGCACCGAGGTCCTGCACGCCGACCGCGAGGCCCGCGTCGAGCAGCTCGAGGCAGGCCTCGATGAGCCGCTTCTCCTCGAACGGGTCGCCGACCTGCACCGCGGGCCGCTTCGCCTCGTCGCCTTCCTCGAAGCTCGCGGACGCCAGCACGCTCGCGCCGCCGATTCCGTCGCGTCCGGTGGAGGAGCCGAGCAGCACCGCGAGATTTCCCGGCCCCTCGGCGCGCGCGAGCACGAGACGCTCCTTGGGGAGGATGCCGAGGCAGAGGACGTTCACGAGCGGGTTCCCGCGGTACGTGTCGTCGAACACGGCCTCGCCGCCGATGGTCGGCACCCCGACCGAGTTGCCGTAGCCGGAGATCCCCGACACAACACCTTCGAACAGGTAACGCGTGCGCGCATCCTCCAGCGAGCCGAAATGCAACGGATCCATGAGCGCAATCGGCCGCGCCCCCATCGAGAACACGTCTCGGATGATGCCGCCGACGCCGGTGGCCGCACCCTCGTACGGCTCGACCGCGGACGGGTGATTGTGGCTCTCGATACGTACGGCGATGGCGATGCCGTCGCCGATGTCGACGACGCCGGCACCTTCACCGGGCCCCACCAGCACCCACGGAGCGGCCGTCGGAAATCGCGCGAGGTGCGCGCGCGACGACTTGTACGAGCAGTGTTCGGACCACATCACGGCGTACATCGCGAGCTCGACATGCGTGGGCTCCCGCCCCAGCTCGTCGACCACCGCCGCGAGCTCCTCGTCGGTCATGCCGAGTTGCCGGTGCAGCGCCTCCGCCATCGCGGAGGAGACTACCGAGCACCCAACATGCCAATATGCACGAAGCGCAATCATCGAAAGACGGGGGTATCAGTATGCCTGCCAAGCCCAAGAAGCGAGCGATGACGGATGACCACAAGGCGGCGCTCGCCGAAGGCAGAAATCATGCCCGTCTCGTCAGCCGTTACCTCGAAGCGCTCGAGGCGCACAAACCCAAGCGCGGCCGCAAGCGCACCGCGGACTCGGTGAAGAAGCGTCTCGCGTCCGTAGAGACGGAGCTCAAGACTGCCGGCGCGCTGAACAGACTCACACTGCTCCAGGAGCGGCGCGACCTCGAAGTGGAGCTCGCCGGCATGCAGGGAGGCGGCCCCGACGTTGCCGGTCTCGAGAAGGATTTCGTCAAAGTCGCAAAGAGCTATTCCGAGCGAAAGGGCATTACGTATGGCGCATGGCGCGAGTTCGGCGTGACGCCCGAGGTGTTGAAGAAGGCCGGCATCTCCCGAGGCGCTTGAGCCCATCCGCGACGTGACCAAATACTCAGGTTCGGGACCGCGCTTGTTCGCTACCCGGGCTTGACCCAACCGGTCTGACGCAGCTCCCACATCACGACGTCCTCGGTGCCATCCCGTTCGATGCGGCGCAACGCGTCCACGAGCGCCGGGTCACCACCCCACGTGACGGCATTGCGCCAGAACATCCCAGCCGCGCGCGCCGCGGGAACGGCATGCTCGATGATGCGGTCGACGACTCGTTCGCACCCCGGCGGATCGCGGTCGAGCACGGGGCCCGCCCACAGGGTGGCGCCCCGATCTGCGACCACCGCGGTGACCGCTGCCTCATAGCGTGCGAATGCCGAGGCGTCACTGCGATAGCGCACGGGTTCCTCGCACACGAGCAGACCGCCCGTCAACAATGCCGCGCTCCAGTGTGCAAGCGCACCGTCCGGGTCCGAAAGGTGTCCGAGCAGAAGTCGCGCGTAGACGAGGTGCGCCGGGAGGCGCAGCGGCGTGGTGACGTCGGCGACGGCGAACATCGCTCGGGCGACCCGCGCCCGTGCCTCCGCGACCATCGCGTCGGAAGCGTCGAGTCCCGTGACGAATCCGTACGGGAAGGCTTCGCACAGCAGCGCGGTCGTGTAGCCGGGTCCGCAGCCCAGATCGACGACGTACCGGCGACTCCCGGGCGGGAGATCGCGCAGCAGCGCGCGCGTCGGTGCTGCGAACGTGTCGGCGACGATCCCGAGTCGCTCGCGAGCGAGCGCCGAGTCACCGAACGCGTAGGAGTCGGCCGCAGCCTTCGTCACGCGGAGATCGTCGCGCGATCCGCCGCAGCCGCGAGAAGCGATTTCAGCATGACCACGCCGTCCGCCGAGCCCAGCAGCGTGTCGGACGCGCGCTCGGGGTGCGGCATGAGGCCGACGACGTTGCGGCCCTCGTTACAGATCCCCGCGATGTCGTCGAGACTGCCGTTCGGGTTGCGCACGTAGCGCACAACCACACGATCCTCGGCCCGCAGTACTGCAAGGGTGGCGTCGTCGCAGACGTAGTTGCCCTCGAAGTGGTTGATGGGAACGCGGAGCACATCGCCGGCATGCGCCTGGTTGGTGAGCGCGGTCGTGGTCGTCTCGACGCGCAGCTCGACCGTCTCGCAGAGAAACTTCAACCCGGCGTTCTTCTGGAGCGCGCCCGGTAGCAGATGCGCCTCGCACAACACCTGGAAGCCGTTGCATATGCCGACGACCGGGCCGCCGCGGTGCGCGTGGTCGGCGACCGCGTCCATCACCGGCGAGAAGCGTGCGATCGCACCGGTACGCAGGTAGTCGCCGTGCGCGAAGCCGCCGGGCACGACGATCGCATCAACGCCCTTCGTGGAGGCATCGCCGTGCCACAGCACCTCGGGCGATGCGCCGAGCGCCTCGACCGCCCACGCGACGTCGAGCTCGCAGTTCGTGCCGGGGAACACGACCACACCGATCCGCGTGCTCACGTGATCGACACCTCGTAGGCCTCGATCACCGGGTTGGCGAGCAGCCGCTCGCACATCTCCTTGACCTGCGCGTGCGCAGCCTCTGCATCGGGTGCGTCCACGGTCAGCCGGACCGTCTTGCCGATGTGCACCTGCGACACGTTCGTGTAGCCCAGCGCCGGAAGCGCCCGTTCGACGGTTGCGCCCGCCGGGTCCGCGATCCCGGGCAGGTGTGAGATCTCGACGTGCGCATGGAACGCGGGCATACGCCGCAGTTTACCGGCGCGTCAGTCGTCGTCGGCGCTGTACCAATCGTCGAACGCGAGGCCGGAGAGCAGCTCGTATGCCTCGACGTACTTCGCGCGCGTGTTCGCGATGACGTCTGCAGGCATGCGCGGCGCCGGTGGCTCGTGGTCCCAGCCCGAGGCGTCCATGAAATCGCGCACGTACTGTTTGTCGAACGAGGGTGGAGATGTGCCCGGCCGGTATGCGTCCTTCGGCCAGTAGCGCGAGGAGTCCGGCGTCATCATCTCGTCGATCACGACGATGTCGCCGTCGAGGTCGCCGAACTCGAACTTCGTGTCGGCGAGGATCACTCCTCTGCTCTCGGCGTGGCGAGCGCCGGCGTCGTAGAGGCGCAATGACGCGTCTCGCAGCTCCTCGTACACGTCCCGGCCGACGAGGCTCGCCGCTTCGTCGGCGGTGAGGGACTCGTCGTGACCGGTCTCGGCCTTGGTCGTCGGCGTGAACAGCGGAACCGGCAGACGGTCGGCTTGTCGCAGGCCCGCCGGCGCGACGAATCCCCCGACGGTGCCTCGCTCTGTGTACTCCTGCCAGCCGTGCCCGAACACGTAGCCCCGGACGACGCATTCGAGACGGATGGGCCGGGTCGCCCGTACGAGCGTTGCCCGCCCCGAGACGTCTCCGGACATCGGCGGGAAGTCGGTGGGATCGCAGGAGATCACGTGGTTGGCGACGATGTGGCGTGTGTGGTCGAACCAGAACGACGAGAGCGCCGTGAGCACCCGGCCCTTGTCGGGTATCTCGTCGGGCAGCACGACGTCGAAGACCGACACCCGGTCGCTCGCGACCATCAACAACGCATCGTGCTCCACCGCGTACAGCTCTCGCACCTTGCCGGAATAGATGTGCGGCAGCGCGGTATTGCTC
>DASQHW010000102.1:0-1886 GCA_035631895.1 Acidimicrobiia bacterium
TGGTCGGCGTACTACGACGGCGCCGCGTCGATCGCGGAGAACTACGAGGAGCGCTGCGGCCTCGCGCGGAGCCCGGATCTCGTCACGTGGGAGCGCGTGAGCGCGGACGGTCCCGCTGTCGGTACGGCGCGGGGCGCCGGCGGCGTCCGTTACGTCGATGTCACCGCGGCCGGGGATGTGTTGTTCGAGTACACACGTGAGGACGGGGCGCACGAGCTTCGCGCGATCGTCGCGGTCTAGCGCATCGACTCCAGCAGCGGATTCACGTCGCGCTTGAAGGTGTCCATCTCCGCGAGCGGCGTGTCCTTCAGCGACGGGATGCGCTTGGTGATCTCGTCCTCGTACGTCGGCAGCTCGACCTCGTAGTAGACGCCGATCGGGATCGGCTCGCGCTCGTACGAGCGCGCGACCGCGGCTGTCTTCTTCGCGCTGATCTCCTCGAGGTCGGTCGGGTCCTGCACCTTGCCGTCGTAGCCCTTGCTCTCGAGCTTGTACAGACGCGAGACCTTCTCCGCGAGGTCTGCGCCCTCGTACCACTCCTTGGTGTACAGGTCGTTGTACGTCGGGCAGGTCTGCAGGACGTCCACCAGCGCCGAGCCCTTGTGCTGGATGGCGCGGGCGATGATGTTCGCGGTGTATTTCGGTTCGAGTGCGTAGGCGCGCGCGATGAAGGTGTAGCCCGCGGCCACCGCCATCGCGATCGGGTTGATGCCGTCCTGGATCGCCTGCTCGGGCATCGACTTGGTGCGCTTGCCCTTCGACAGCGTGGGCGAGGCCTGGCCCTTCGTGAGCCCGTACACGTTGTTGTTGTGGACGAGGTACGTGAAGTCGAGGTTGCGCCGGCCGGTGTTCACGAAGTAGCCGGCGCCGATGCCGTACCCATCGCCGTCGCCCCCGAGGGCGATCACCGTGATGTCGGTGTTCGCGAGGCGCCCGCCGGTCGCGACGGGGAGCACGCGCCCATGCAGCGTGTGGAAGCCGTAGGCATTGATGTAGTGCGGCGTCTTGCCGGAGCACCCGATGCCGGAGAAGCACGCGACCTTGTCCGGGTCCAGCTGCAGCTGCGCGAGCGCCATCTGGATGCTCGTGAGGATGCCGAAGTCGCCACAGTTGTGGAGCGCACCGGTCTCGGCGACGTACGAGTGGACGTCCTCGACTTCGAGATTGTGGACGTAGGCGTCGTACTCGATGACCTCGTTCGATTGCACCCTCAAGAGTGCGAAGGCACCAGTCGGCGCCAGCCCGTCGACGACACTTAGTCGCTCAGCGGTGTGGACGCCTACTCCTGAAGTGACGACTGGCTGCGGCGCCCGTTCGTATGCGACGTCCGTTTCGCCATAAGGCCGCACGATGAGATCACCCGACCGAAGCGTTCCGGCGGCGACCCAACCATATGTGATCGATCCGGCAGCGCGATCCACGCGAGCTACGTATACGGGGTGGTCCCTCGTGAGCGTGAGCGTGAGGGCGTCGCCGATCCCGACGCGTTGGACTGTGTCGGAGTGCCAGTGCGACATCGTCTCGGTAACGCGGTGGTACTTGCCATCGTGACCGAGGACTTCGTCGCCGACCTTGATGTCGGCGATCGGCGCGCTGCCGCCGCGGGTGAGGATGCGCGTGGCCGGCGCGACGCATCCGACGCACCAATCGTTGTGCAGCTCCGACTTGTAGTCCTTGATCGTGAGCTTCACCGGTGCGCTAACGGACATTCGTGATCACCGCTTCCACCTTACCCGCAAGCGCATCGCGGATCGCGCCGACCATCTCGTCCTCACTGAACGGGCGCCCGTCGAACTTGTTGATCCGGTCGGTGATGAGGAATCCCGTCTCGGCGGCGATGTGCGTCGCGAGCTGCCCCGAGTAGTTCTCCTCGATCGCGACGACGC
>DASQHW010000103.1:0-5462 GCA_035631895.1 Acidimicrobiia bacterium
CGCCGTGCACCAGCACGGCCAGCACGGCGTTCGTGGGCTCGCCGAGCTGGTCGGCGAGCGCCCGGGCCATGCCCTCGACGACCGGGTCGACGGCCTCGAGGTGACTCGGGTTGGCGGCCAGCCGGAGCTGCACCTCGTGGCCCTCGGGTGAGCGGTGCTTGCCGGTCTGCCCGAGGTGGTACTTCACGTCCCCGGAGCCCTGGGTGCTGGACGGGTCGAGCTCGCCCTCGAACTCACGGAAGATCTGCTCGTACGACTTGCCGACGACGTTCGCGAGCACGTTGAGCCGGCCGCGGTGCGCCATCCCGACCACGATCTCCTCGACGCCCGCGTTCGCGGGCCAGGGCGTCGTGGCCGAGACGCTGAACCTGTCCGAGCTGCCCGGCTACGACGTCGGTGGCACCGTGCACATCGTCGTCAACAACCAGGTCGGCTTCACGACCCCTGCCGGCTTCGCCCGCTCGACGGTGTACGCCACCGACATCGCCAAGGCCGTGCAGGCGCCGATCTTCCACGTGAACGGCGACGACCCCGAGGCCTCCGTGCGCGTGATCCGGCTCGCGTACGCGTTCCGCAACGCGTTCAAGAAGGACGTCGTCGTCGACATGGTGTGCTACCGCCGGTATGGCCACAACGAGGGCGACGAGCCCGCGTTCACACAGCCGCGCATGTACGAGGTGATCGGCAACCGGCGGTCGGTCCGCAAGCTCTACACCGAGCTGCTCGTGAACCGAGGCGACCTCACCCTCCAGGAGGCCGAGAAGGCACTCGAAGACTTCCGGGCACGCCTGGAGGAGGCATTCGGCGAGACGCACACCAGCAAACGGCCGGAACGCCGAGTCGAACGGCCCACGCCCGAGCCCGAGACGTCACGGATCGAGACCGGCGTGCCCCGCGAGCAGCTGGAACGCATCCTCACCGCGCTCACGACCTACCCCGCCGATTTCGAGCCGCACCCGAAGCTCGCCCGCCTCCTCGCGAACCGTCGCACCGAGTTCGAAAAGGACCAGATCGACTGGGCGCTCGCCGAGGAGCTCGCATTCGGGTCAATGCTGCTCGACGGTGCAACCGTGCGCGTCGCCGGTCAGGACACCCGCCGGGGCACGTTCTCACAACGCCATGCAGTCGTCGTCGACCACCGCACCGAGCAGGAGTACGTGCCGCTCGCACACCTCGGCGACGACGCGGCGCCGTTCATGATCTACGACTCCGTGCTGTCGGAGTTTGCCGCGCTCGGCTTCGAGTACGGGTACTCCGTCGCGGACCGCGACGCGTTCGTCGCGTGGGAAGCGCAGTTCGGTGACTTCTCGAACGGCGGCCAGGTGATCATCGACCAGTTCCTCGTCGCCGCCGAGGACAAGTGGGGACAGCACAGCGGCCTCGTGCTGTTGCTCCCCCACGGTTTCGAAGGCCAAGGCCCCGAGCACTCCTCGGCGCGGCTCGAACGGTTCCTGGTGCTCGCAGCCCAGGACAACATGCGCGTCGTGTACCCGACGACATCGGCGCAGTACTTCCACGTGCTGCGACGGCAGGTGCACGATCCGAACCGCAAGCCGTTGATCGTGATGACGCCCAAGCGCTATCTGCGCATGCCGGCGACGGCGTCGCCGGTCGACGCGTTCACGCACGGGGCGTTCGAGCCACTGCTCCTCGACCCGAACCCGCCCGCGTCGCCCGAACGGATCGTGTTCACGACCGGCAAGTTCGGCTTCGAGCTGCTCGCCCGCCGCGACTCGCTGGGCGCACCGGTCGAGATCGTGCGCATCGAGCAGCTGTACCCATGGCCGGCGCGCGAGATCGAGGCCGTGCTGCAACGGTCACCCGACGCAGAGGTGGTGTGGGCACAGGAGGAGCCGGGCAACATGGGTGCTCGCTACTTCGTCCGGCGCCGCATCGAGGAGCTTGCGGGCGGTCGTCCGGTCGGCGTCGTGGCCCGGCACGAGAGCCCGAGCCCGGCGACCGGCAGCTCCACGGTCCACGACGCGGAACAGCAAGCGCTCCTCGCGGAGGCAGTCCCCGGCTAAACCTTTCGCGCTCGCCTACCGTTTCGCCCGCGATGGAGCAGCGCGACTTCGACGGGTTCTACGCCGCGCACTTCGACGACGTCGCCCGGGCGATCAGTCTCGCTGCAGGCGATCGCGAGCTGGCACGGGACGCGACCCAGGAAGCGTTCGCCCGGGCGCTCCGCCGTTGGCGGACGGTGCGCGACATGGACCGCCCGGACGGCTGGGTCTACGTCGTGGCGATGAATCAGCTGCGCGACCACTGGCGCCGGCTCGAACGGCGCCGGCCCACCGAGCAGATCGCCGTCGACACCAGCGGTGCAGTCGTGACGCGACTGTCGGTTCGGGACGCGATCGCCACGCTTCCGCCCCGCCAGCGACAAGCGGTCGTGTTGCGATACCTCGCCGACCTGCCGCTCGCCGACGTCGCGAACGCGATGGGCTGCGCGCTCGGCACGGTGAAAGCGACGCTGCACGAGGCGCTCCGCGCGATGCGGGTCGAGCTCGAGGAGGACGAACATGCAGACGAGTGAGCTGCGCCACGAGCTCCGCCGGCTCGCGGACGAGATGGAGCCGTTCCCGGGCGACCTCCTCGCTCTCCGCCGTCGGGAACGCAGGCGGTCGGCGCTCCTGCGTGTCGCAGCTGCATTCGTCGTCGTCCTCACTGTCGCGGGCGCAGTCGCGCTCTGGAATCGCGGCGAGAAGCACGTCGGCGTCGCCAAGAAGGAGTACGCACCGGCCGACGTCCGGCTCGACCTCGTAGTGGTCCCCGGGACGGAGCGCGTGCGACAGGTGCTCGAAGACTCTCCGGTCGTCGTGAGGTATGCGCCGCTTGCCCGGCGCGGTCTCCCGGTGCTGTCCAAGTCAATCGCGCTCCCGGGCCTGGTCGACGCCGCGTGCGCGCTGCGGACGAGCGGCGGCTTCGTCGTACAGGTTCGGGTGCAGGGCGCTCGCGAGAAGCTCTTGCACGTCCTCGGGAACAGCGTGAAGGTCTTCGTCGTGAGAGACGAGCCCGTGGACGCCGAAGTGTTCATGAAGGTCGCCGCGACACCTCGCGAGGTGGCAGCCGTACGTGCCGCGATCGTCGGGGACAGCGAGGTGGTGTCGTATCGATACCTCGACCACAACGCCGCGTATGCCGAGTTCAAGCGGCTCTTCGCCGATCAGCCGGGCCTCATACAGAGCACGACTCCGGACGTGCTCCCGGAATCGTTCCGGCTCGTCGCTGCCGACGGAACACCGTCGCAGGCTCTCGTGCGCCGGTTCGACCCTCTCGCCGGCGTCGACAAGGTCATCGACATGTTCACCTGGACACAGATTCAGTCCTTCCCCCGAGTGGCGCCGAACGACGCCGGTTGCACCACGCCGTAAACGGCCGGGGCGCTAGGGGGACGCCGGAGCGGCGTCGAACGGTGCGGGTTGCGGCAGGCCGTAACGGGCGAGGAACTCGTCGATCACCTGGTCGATGTATGCATCGGTGACCGGCACGCGCGTGACGAGGTTCCGGTAGAACACGTGCGCGCCGATTCGGTCGGCGGCGAACTCGACATCGATGTCGGGCGACAGCTCGCCGCGTGCCACGCCGCGCCGGAAGGCGTCGAACACCCCTTCCCGGCGATGCCGCACCGACTCGGTGTGCATGCGCGCGAGCTCCTCGTCCCGGTCCGCGTCGACGAGCAGCATGCGCTTCGCGGCACCGACGACGGGATCGTCGAGCAACCGGCGGAGGTTCTGCAGCGCGATCGTGAGATCACCCCGGACCGAACCGGTGTCGGGCATCGCTGCATGCTCGTCGGCTGCCTTGCACGCTGCGGCCGCGACGAGTGCCGCCTTCGACGGGTAGCGCCGGTAGATCGTCGCCTTGCTCACTCCCGCGCGAGCGGCCACGGCGTCCACGCTCATCCCGTCGAGGCCGTTGGCGGCGTACTCCGCCAGCGCGGCGTCGAGGATCGAGTGGTCGCAGACCGGACTGCGGGGTCGGCCGGCCATCTACGCCTCCGCGAGCGCGGCCGCACGCGCGCCCGCTTCGGCATCCGTCTCGGCGAACGCCTCCGTATCGGGCGCATGCGCGGGGAGCCACCGCGCCGCCACGATCGCGCCGAGGAGCGCCGCGGCGGCGGCAACGAGCACGCCGCGGTGCATGCCGGCGACAAAGGCATCCTTGGCGCCACGGGCGATCTCGGCCCGCTGGGTCGCCGCCAGGGGCAGGTGCGGGTCGCCCGCGATGCCGAGCGCCTGGCCGAGACCTTGCTTGGCCTCCGACGCCGGCGCGCCGTGGATGCCTGCGCGGGTGAACAACGCAACCACACGCGACCCGTAGAACGAGGACATGACACTTCCGATGATGGCCACACCGAGCGCGCCACCGACCTGGCGGGTGGTGTCGTTGACCGCCGAACCGACACCCGCCTTCGCCCTGGGCAGCGAGCCCATGATCGATTCGGTGGCCGGCGCCATCGTCAAGCCCATGCCTGCGGCCATGACCATCATCCGCCAGGCCACGTCGCCCCAGAACGAGATGCCGTGCGACGGCAGCATCGCCATCAACGCGAGGCCGAGCGCCGCCAGCGAAAGGCCGCTCGCCACGACCCGCTTGGTGCCGACACGCTCGACGATGCGCGCGCTGGTCGGCGCGACGACGAGCATCACCAAGGCCATGGGCAACAGCCGCACGCCCGCCTGCAGCGGGTTGTAGGCCATCACGAACTGCAGATACTGCGTGATCAGGAAGAGCGACCCGAACATGGCGAAGAACAGCAACGTGATGCCCGCGCTCGCAGCACTGAAACGCGGACTGCGCCAGACCGACATGTCGAGCATCGGGCTCGGCGTGATGCGCTCCCACGTCGCGAACGACGCCAGCACGATGGCCGCGGCGGCGAACATCCCGAGGATCAACGGATCGGTCCAGCCGCGATTCGGCGCTTCGATGATCGCGTACACGAGCGCGACCAGGCCGACGATCGACAAGAGCGCACCCAACGGATCGAGACGGGGCTGCGATGGGTCACGCGACGTCGGGATGAGCGCAACTCCGGAGATCAGCGCGACGGCGACGATGGGCAGGTTCACCATGAAGATCGAGCCCCAGTAGAAGTGCTCGAGCAGGAAGCCACCGCTGATCGGCCCGAGCGCCACCGCGACGCCGGCGATCGCAGCCCACATCGCGATCGCCCGCCCCCGCTCTTCGGGCGGGAAGACGTTGGTGATGATCGACAGGGTCGCCGGCATGATGAACGCGCCGCCGACGCCCATGAGGCCGCGGGTGAGGATCAGCTGTGTCGGGGTGTGCGCGAGCGCCGATGCAATCGAGCCGAGCCCGAACACCGTCATCCCGAACTGCAACGCGCCGCGCCGGCCGAAGCGGTCGCCGAGGCTCCCGGCCGTCAGCAACAAGCCTGCGAACACCAGCGTGTACGAGTCGACCATCCATTGCAGCTGGCTGTTCGACGCGCCGAG
>DASQHW010000104.1:0-5944 GCA_035631895.1 Acidimicrobiia bacterium
GGGAGGATCAGCTGGTGGCGCGAGCACCACCTCGCGCCGCCCGCGCCACTCCCTCGTTAGGTCGCCGGCACGTCCGCAGAGGCGTCGACCTCGTCGAGGAACGAGAGCACGACGTCGTTGAAACCGTTCGGCGACTCGGCCATCAGACCGTGTGCAGCACCACGCAGCACGTAGAGGCGCGCGTCGGGGATGAGCTCCGCCACCTCCTCCGCGTCGCCGAGCGGCGTGAGCGTGTCCTGTGAGCCGGTGATGACCAGCGTGGGTGCGGTCACGCTCGGAAGCTGGAATCGCAACTCGTCGGAAGCATCCAGGATGGCGTCCACTTGCGCGATGAAGGCGTGCGGCTTCGTCTGGATGAGGACCCGCGCGAGCACGTTGACGAAGACCCCGAGCCGCCGTTGCAGACGCGGACCGATCAGCCAGCGCATACCGTCGTCCCGCAAGCCGGCCATGCCCCGCTCGCTGACGGCGTTGGCCCATTCGGCGAACAGCTCCTGCCGCCATTCGTGGTGCCGGCACCCGGTGCACGCCAGCGTGAGCGAACGCACGCGGTCGGCGTGCCGCACTCCGATGATCTGTGCGATCACACCACCCATCGACGCGCCGCCGATGTGCGCGCGCTCGACGCCCTCGTTGTCCATCACCTGCGTGATGTCCTAGGCCATGCGCGTGAGGTCGTACGGCCCGGGCGGCGCGTCCGAAGCGCCAACACCCCGGTTGTCGACCGCGATGCATCGGTGGCGGCGGCCGAACGCTCCTCGCTGCAATGCCCAGCCGCGGCTGTCCATGCCCAGGCCCTGTATGAGCACGACCGGCGTCCCGTCACGCCGTCCCCACGTGGCGTACGCAATCTTCGTGCCGTCGTCGGTGACGATGTCCGGCATGTACGAAGGCTACCGGGATCGCCTGTACGGCCGGTCGCTCAGGCTTCGTTCAGCAGCGTCCGCACCGCCACACGCATCGCGTCTGCGAAGCGCGCGGCCGCGAGAGGGTCGTCCGGGTCGTAGGGGTCGTCGAGGGTCACGAGCGGACCGAAACGGACGTGCCAGGGCCCGAAGGCGGTGCCGAACGGACCACCGGGCATCACGGCGGCAGGGATGATCCGCGCGTGGGTGAGCGCGGGCATCAGCGCGTGCGGCGGTGCACCGGCGCCGGTGCGAAGGAAGGTGTGCGCGAGTGGCACGCCGACGAGATGGCCGGCGCGCAGCGCGACGGTGATGTCCGGCTCGCTCGCCGCGATTGCACCGAACCGGCGCGCGAGTGCGCCGAGGAACGGCATCGTGGGCGCGCCGATCACGCGCAACCGACGCCCGGTGACGCGTTGCACCGCGAGGCAGAGCGCAGCAGGCTCGACGATGCCGAAACCCCGGTTCGCAACGATCGTCGCGGCGCCGTGGTCGGGCACGTGTTCGCCACCGCTCACTCGCACGGGCAACGCGACTGTGAACGCCGGCGTCACGAGGTCTGCGAGCTGCGGATCGAGACCAAAGGGGTCGACCGGGAAGCGACCCGAGAGTCGCCGCTTGATCGCCGTCACGGGTGGTTCGGGCCGCCCGCACCGCTCGTCGTCGAGTCGCTCGCGCGCGCTCACGCGTTGCACGCCCGTCATGCGACCTGTTCCTGCCCGGTCGCGATCGGCACCACGTCGGCCCAATCGAACAGCTCGCGGAGTACCTCTTGCGTCGATGCAAGCCTCGTGAGACCGAGCACCTCCACCGCGCGGCTGCCGTCGCCGGTGCAGCCGTGGCGGAGCAGCTCGACGACGTGCGGCGCGATCGCCGCGCCGGCGATCTCGGTCGCCCTGCCGACGCCGCGCCACATGCGAGGCGGAATCGGCAGCGGGATCCGCCCGCCGAGGCGCGCCGCCTGCCAGGGCGTGGCCGCACCCGGACCGACGACGTTGCACGGGCCGTCGACTCGGTGCTCGATCGCGGCGACCATCGCCTCGGCCGCGTCGTCGGGGTGCAGCAACGAGAACGGCGGGTCGGAGAAGGCGCTCACCGGCACGACGGGGAGCCGCAACAACCGGCCGAGTGGGCTCGGGACGTGCGACCCGACCACGGGCGCGTATCGCAGCGCGCACACCCGGACGTTCGAATGGAGCGCGACACCCTTGGCGATTCCTTCTACGTGCAAAAGGGAGCGGCCGTACGGCGTCCGTGGCACCGGCACGACATCCTCGTCCGGCACCGAGACCCTCGCGGAGCGCGGGCCGTACACCTCCAGCCCACTCCGCAATACGACGTACTCGAGCTTGCCGGCACGCGCCGCCGCGCTGAGTGTCGCGATCGTGCAGAGCTCGGTGCGCTCGGTTGCGGATACCGGAGTCATGCGCGACGCGGGTTCGTAGACCCCGAAGTGCGCGACGATCGTCGGCGCGTAGTCCTGCACGAAGGCGGCGAGACGATCGCGGTCACGGGGATCGATGCGCCGGAACTCGGTGCGACGGAGTCGCCGGCGGGGTGGCACGAAGTCCACGCCCATGACGTCGTCTGCCCACGACCGCTGCTCGATGATCTGCGCGACACGTGTCCCGAGCTCGCCACCCATTCCCGTGATCAACACCCGCTCGCTCATGACTGCGCCTCCGGCCGCAGGTGAGGAAACATGATGACTTCACGAATCGACGTGACGCCGGCGAGCAACATAGTCAGCCGGTCGATGCCGAGACCCATCCCGCCGGTCGGCGGCAGGCCGTATTCCAACGCTCGCACGTAGTCGGCGTCGATGCCGTGCGCCTCGACGTCGCCGAGCTGCTTGAGCGTGGCCTGCGCCTCGAACCGCCTCAGCTGTTCGACCGGGTCGTTCAGCTCGCTGAAGGCGTTGGCGAGCTCACGTCCGCGCACGATCAGCTCGAAGCGCTCGGTCAGTGTCGGGTCGTCGCGGTGCGAGCGCGCGAGCGGTGAGACCTCGCGCGGATAGTCGCAGACGAACGTGGGCCCGGCGATGTTCGCCTCGGTGGTCTTTTCGTAGATCTCCAACACCAGCTTCCCCGACCGCCAATTGTGCTCCCACGGTACGCCCAGCTCGTCGCATACCCGGCGCAGGTCCTCGACCGGCTGGGACGGGTGCACCTCCACGCCGGCGTGCTCCCGCACCAGGTCGAGGAGCGAACGCCGCTCGAACGGCGGCGTGAGGTCGACGGGACGGCCGTCCCAGTCGACGTGCGTGGTCCCGAGCGCGGCTTGCGCGGCCTCTGCCACGAGCTCCTCGGTGAGGCGCATCATGTCGCGGTAATCGGCGAACGCCTCGTAGAGCTCCAACATCGTGAACTCGGGGTTGTGCCGCGTCGACAGACCCTCGTTCCGGAAGACGCGCCCGAGCTCGAAGACCTTGTCGTAGCCGCCGACGATCAGGCGCTTCAGGTACAGCTCGGGTGCGACCCGAAGATAGAGGTCCGCGTCGAGCGCGTTGTGGTGCGTCACGACCGGGCGGGCGGTCGCACCGCCAGGAATTGGATGGAGCACCGGGGTCTCGACCTCGGTGAAACCCCGCAAGAGAAGGGACCCTCGGATCGCGGCGATGGCCTCGAAGCGGATGTCGAAGACGCGGCGTGCGTCGTCATTGGCGATGAGATCCACGTACCGCTGCCGGTAGCGCGTGTCGGTGTCGCTGAGCCCGTGCCACTTCTCGGGAAGCGGGCGCAGCGCCTTCGAGAGCACCGACAGGTCCGTCACCTTGACCGAGAGCTCACCGCGCTTGGTCTTCATGACCGTTCCTCGTGCACCCACCCAGTCGCCGCGGTCGACCTCTCCGACGAAACGATCGAAGGCGGCGTCGCCGAGCTCCCCTTTGGAGACGAACAGCTGCAGCGTGTCGGTGCCGTCGCGCACAGTCGCGAACACCAGCTTGCCCTGGTCGCGCAGCAGCAACACACGACCAGCGACGCGCACGACGTCGTCGGTCGACGCGCCCTCGTCGACCTTGTCGTTCCAGTGCTCACGGACCTGGTGCAAGGTGTGCGTGCGGTCGAAGCGCGGCGGATACGGGTCGTCGCCGCGGGCACGCATCGCCTCGACCTTGGCGAGCCGTGCCGAGACCTCGTCACCGGGTTCGGCGTTCACACATTCCTCTCGAAGATGATCCTCAGACCGTAGAGCGTCAGCCATGGCTCGTAGTGCTGGACGGTGCGCGAGTGCGGGATGATCGGCTCCGCGAGACCGCCGGTCGCGATGACCTCGCACGGGCCCAGCTCGGCGACGAACCGGTCGACCAGGCCGTCGACCTGCGCGCTGAAGCCGTACACCATGCCCGACTGGATCGACTCTGCCGAGGTCCGGCCTATCACGTGCTTGGGTTCGCCGAGCTCGACGCGTCGCAGTCCGGCGGCGCGCCCGAAGAGTGCGTCCATGGAGATTTCGACGCCCGGGAAGATCGCGCCGCCGAGATACTCGCCCTTGTCGCTCACCGCCTCGATCGTGGTGGCGGTGCCGAAGTCGACGACGATCGACGGCCCACCGAACAGGTCGTACGCGCCGACGGCGTTGGCGATGCGGTCGGCGCCGACCTCCTTCGGGTTGTCGTAGAGGATCGGCATTCCGGTGCGCACGCCGGGCTCCACGACGAGTGCGGGAAACCCGAAATAACGATCGGTCATCGTGCGGAGCTCGGCGGTGACGCGCGGCACGCCGGAGGAGATGGCGACGCCGGTGATGGAGGCGTCGAACGAGAAGCCGTGGAAGCCCAGGAACTGCTGCACCATGAGCGCCAGCTCGTCGGACGTGCGGTCGGCAACCGTGGCGATGCGCCAGTGATCGACCAGCTCGGCGTCGCGGAACAACCCGACGACCGTCTGTGTGTTGCCCGCGTCGATCGCTAGCAGCATCTCTCTTTGTCGCCTTCACTCGGCGCCGGGATACCCGGCGCCGCCCTTCGGGACGCTCAGGACTCCGGCGAGCTCGCTTCGCTGCGCTCCACTCACCGCATCACACACCTTCGTCCGGGTTTTCATCATTGGATGTCGAGGCCGATGTCGAGGATGCGAACCGAATGCGTGATCGCGCCGATCGAGATGAAGTCGGCGCCGGCCTCGGCATACGCGGCGACGGTGTCGAGTGTCACGCCGCCCGAAACCTCGATCTTGGCTCGGCCTTCGACGGTCTTGACCGCGGTCCGCACCTCGTCCGGCGTCATGTTGTCCAGCAGGATCCGATCGACCTGGGCGTCACGGGCCTCGGCGACCTGCGCCAGCGACTCGCATTCGATCTCGATCGTCCGTCCCGGCCACCGGGCCCGCGCCCGCTCGATTGCCTGCGTGAGGCCGAGCACCGCAAGATGGTTGTCCTTGATGAGCACCGCGTCCGACAACGAGTCGCGGTGGTTGAAGCCGCCGCCCGCGCGTACCGCTGCCTTCTGCGCGGCGCGCATGGAGGGAACGGTCTTGCGGGTGTCGAGGATGCGCGCCTTGCCGTGCGTCGCCCGGACGTACCGTCGCGTGAGCGACGCAACGCCGGAGCAGTGGGACAAGAAGTTGAGCGCGGTTCGTTCACCAGCGAGGATCGCGCGCAAGGAGCCGGTGACCCGCCCGAGCTCGGTGCCGGCGTCGACCGATTCGCCGTCACGCAGGGCCCACTCGATGCCGGCCGTCGCGTCGAGCTGCCGATAGGTCTCGGTCACGAATGCAGTGCCTGCGAGCACACCCTCCTCGCGGCTGACGAAGGCCGCCACCGCCGTGTGGTCCTCGACGACGCACGCGATCGTCGTGATGTCACCGAGCAGGCCGAGGTCCTCGGTGAGGGCGTCCTCGACGAGCCGCCGGACGACCGTGCGAGGGGGGTCGAATGTCTTGATCATGGCTCTCCCACCGCGACGGCCTCGAGGGCCACGAACGTCGGGTCGAGGCCCGCGTGCAACACGAAGCGTCCGCGGAAATCGTCGGAGGTCCGCGGGAAGTCACGGCGCGTGTGAGACCCACGTGATTCCAGACGAGCGAGCGCGGTCGCCA
>DASQHW010000105.1:0-4852 GCA_035631895.1 Acidimicrobiia bacterium
TTTCGACGCGAGCTCGATGCAGTCGGCGCGGCTCAGGCCCCAGACGCGCACGGGGGCCAGCACGTCGAGGTCGGGCGCGAGGACCCGCGACGAGACCTCGAAGCGCACCTGGTCGTTGCCCTTCCCGGTGCAGCCGTGCGACACCGCGTCGGCCCGATGGCGGCGCGCAGAGGCAACCAGGTGCTCGGTGATCACGGGACGTGAAAGTGCCGACACGAGGGGGTACTTGCCCTCGTACAAGGCGTTGGCAGCGAGCGCGGGCACAATGAAGTCGCGGGCGAAGTGCTCGCGTGCGTCGATGATCTCGACCTCGACGGCGCCGGCCGCTTCGGCGCGCTCGCGGATCGTCGCTTCCTCACCGGCGATCAGCTGTCCGACGTCGACCGCGCACGCGATGACCTCGACTCCCCACTCCTCGCGCATCCACCGCACCGCGACAGACGTGTCGAGGCCACCCGAGAATGCAAGCACAACCCGTTTCGGCACGAGATCCTCTCCCTACAACCCGGCGAGCCCGGCAAGTTCTGTCGCGACAGCCGTGCCGCCGACGGACTCGTTGCACACGACGAGCACGGTGTCGTCGCCGGCCACCGTGCCGAGGACGTCGCCGAGCGAAGCGCGGTCGAGCGCGCTCGCCACGACGTGCGCGCTCCCGGGCGGCGTGCGCAACACCACGATGTTCGCACTGTGCGCGACCTCGACGACGAACTCGCTCATCAAGCGCTTCAGGTGATCGTCGGAGGGCGCGCGCTCACGCGTGAAGTCCGGAATCGCATAGGCCATCGCCCCCCCGGGGATGCGTACCTTCACCGCGCCCAGCTCTTCGAGATCGCGGCTCACCGTCGCCTGCGTCGCGACGATGCCGGCGCCCTCGAGCATCTGCACGAGCTGTGCCTGACTCGACACCGGTTGTTCCTCGAGGATGCGCAGGATGCGGTGTTGGCGTTGCGGCTTCCCCAGCGTGGACATCATTCGGCTCCACTCGACAAGAGGTCGACCAGCACGGCGCGTACCGCGTGCATCCGATTTGCTGCCTGCTGCCACACCACCGATTGCGGGCCGTCGATGACCTCCGCGGCGACTTCCTCGCCCCGATGCGCCGGAAGGCAGTGCAGGAACACTGCATGCTCGGGTGCGGCCTTCATCAGCGCCCCGTCGACGGTCCACCCTTCGAACGCGCGCACTCGCTGCGAGCGCTCCGCCTCTTGTCCCATCGACGTCCACACATCCGTGTAGACGACGTCCGCGTCCCGGACCGCGTCGTACGGGTCGTCGGCGAGCTCGACGGCACCGCCGAGGTTCCGGGCGTGATCCACGATCGAGCCGGCCAGCTCGTAGCCATGGGGAGATGCGATGACGAGCTCGAGGCCCGACAGCGCGGCACCGAAGGCGAGCGAGGCCGCGACATTGTTGCCGTCGCCGATGTAGGCCATCCGCCGGCCCTCGACGGCGCCGAAGTGCTCACGGATGGTGAGGAGGTCGGCCAGCGCCTGGCACGGGTGCGCGACATCCGAGAGAAGGTTGACGATCGGCACGTCCACCACCGCGGCCATGCGCTCCAGCGTTGCGTGCTCGAACACACGTGCCGCGATCACCGCACACATGCCGGCCATCGTCCGAGCCACGTCCTCGACCGTCTCGCGCACATCGAGGCCGACTTCCTCTTCGCGCACGTAGATCGGATGGCCCCCGAGCGTCGCGACGGCTACTTCGACGGAGATGCGCGTGCGTGCCGAGGGCTTCTCGAACAGTGCTGCGGCCGCCCGACCCGCCAGCACTTGTGGCACCTGTGAGGGATCGGCCTTCCATGCCAGCGCGTCGTCGAGCACCGCGCGCAGGCGCGCCGGGTCGAGGTCGTCGACCTCCAGGAAGCTCGTCGCCGGATGACCCATCATGCGCACAACGCCTTGTCGAGGATCGCAACTGCCGCGTCGATCTCGTCATCGGTGACCAGCAACGGGGGTGCCAGGCGCAGCGCGGTCGGCGTGACCGCGTTCAGCACGAGGCCATCGTCGAGACAGCGTTGCGCGATGTCCTTGGCGTCCCGCTCCCGTCCCAGCTCGGCGGCGAGCAGCAGCCCGGCGCCGCGTACACCGGCGACGCCGTCGAGCTTCGTCAGCCGCTCTGTCAGGCGCTCACCTGCACGCGCGGCGCGGGCCGGAACGTCCTCGCGCTCCATGACGTCGAGCACTGCCAGCGCGGCACGCGCCGCCAGGGGCTGGCCGCCGAACGTCGTGGCGTGATCGCCGGGTGCGAACGCGGCCGCGACCTCCGCCCGTGCCCAGCACGCGCCGATGGGCATCCCGTTGCCGAGGGCCTTCGCCATCGTCACGATGTCGGGCGCGACACCGGAGTGCTGGAACCCGAACCATGCGCCCGTGCGCCCGAGCCCCGTCTGCACTTCGTCGACGATGAACAGCGCCTCGCGCTCGTGGCACAGGCGGCGCACCCCGTGCAGGTACTCGGCCGTCGCCGGGTTGACGCCGCCCTCACCCTGCACCGGTTCGAGCAGCACCGCCGCGACGCGGTCGTCCATCGCCGCCCCGAGCGCATCGAGATCGCCGAACGTCACCTGCTGGAAGCCCGCGGGCAGCGGTTGGAACGTCTCCTGCTTCTGCGGCTGTCCCGTTGCGGCGAGCGTCGTCAGCGTCCGGCCGTGGAACGAGCCGTAGGCGCTGAGCACGTGGTAGCGCTCGGGCCCACCGTTGCGCTGGCCGTGACGGCGCGCCAGCTTGATCGCGCACTCGTTGGCCTCCGCGCCCGAGTTGCAGAAGAAGACGCGGCCGCCGCCACCGAGGAGTGCGTCGAGCTTCGCCGCGACGTGGGGCTGCACGTCGTTGTAGTACAGGTTCGACACGTGCAGCAGCGTGTGTGCCTGCTCGGCGATCGCGTCGGCGACCTCGGCATGCGCGTGGCCGAGCGAGGTCACGGCCAGCCCGCTGAGGAAGTCCAGGTATTCCTTGCCGTCGCTGTCCCACAGGCGTGTGCCGGCGCCGCGCACGAACGCCACCGGTAGGCGTCCGTACGTCTGCATGACGTGCGCGGCGTCGAGCGCCTGCAGCTCCGCGAGAGATGCATTCATGGGTGGACCATCGTTCCGACACCTTCTCGCGTGAAGAACTCGAGCAGCAACGCGTGTGGCAACCGCCCGTCGAGGATGTGGGCGCGCCGTACGCCGTGGCGAAGCGCGGCCACGCACGATTCCAGCTTGGGGATCATGCCGTCCGACGCCTTGCCGTCCGCGATGAGCTTCTCGAGCCCTTCGACATCGATGCGGGAGATCAGCGACGCTTCGTCGGGCCAGTCGCCGTAGACGCCCGCCACGTCGGTGAGATAGACGAGCTTCTCTGCAGCAAGCGATTCGGCGATCGCGCCGGCGACCGTGTCCGCGTTGACGTTGTACGCCTGACCGTGGTCGTCGACGCCGACAGTTGCGATCACCGGGATCAGCTCCTCCCGCAACAGCCGCAACACCATCGTCGGGTCGATCGCACGCACGTCGCCGACGAAGCCGAGCCGCGGATCGCGCTGGTCGACACGGATCAGGCCTGCGTCCTCGCCGGAGAGACCGACCGCGTACGACCCGTGCCGGTTCACCGACGCGACGATCTCGCGGTTCACCTTGCCGACGAGCGCCATGCGGACGATGTCGATCGTTTCGGCATCGGTGACCCGCCTGCCGTCGACGAACTCCGGCTCCTTGCCGAGCCGGCGCATGAGGTCGGTGATCTGCGGCCCGCCGCCGTGCACCACGACAGGGTTCATGCCGACCAGCCGCATCAGGACGACGTCGGTCGCGAAGAGCTCCGCGAGCTCGGCATCGTCCATGGCGTGGCCGCCGTACTTGATCACGACGGTGCAACCCGAGAACTCACGGATGTACGGCAAGGCTTCGGCGAGCACACCGGCCTTTTCCCCGGCGTCGGCGGTGCGAGGGTCGAAGGCGCTCACGATGTCCGCCGGTTCTCGTCGATGTACGCGTGCGACAAGTCCGTGGTGAGCACCGTCGCGCTGCCGTGCGCCAGCCGGAGATCGCACCGGATCTCGATGTCGCGCGCCGCCATCGCCCGGGCAAGGGCCGTCTCGTCGTGCCCACATGCGATGCCGTCCCGGGCGACCGTCACTCCGCCGAATGCGATGTCGACCCGTTCCGGGTCGATGAATGCGCCGCTCGCCCCGAGCTCGGAGAGGACACGGCCCCAATACGGGTCACCGCCGTTGAGCGAGCACTGCACGAGCTGGCTGTTCGCCACCGCGCGGGCCGCGATCCGGGCGTCGCCGTCGGATCGCGCGCCGACGACGTGCACGCGCACGAACTTCGTCGCGCCTTCGGCGTCGCGCGCCATCTGCTCGGCGAGCGAGCCGCACACCTCGGTCAGCGCGTCGACGAACGCATGCGGCTCGACGTCGCCCGCGCGCCCGTTGGCGAGGACAAGCACGGTGTCGTTGGTCGAACGGCAGCCGTCGACAGAGAGGCAATCGAAGGTCTCCCCGACCGCACGCGCGAGCGCCCGGCGGAGCTGCGACTGCTCGAGGCCGGCGTCGGTCGTGACGACCGCGAGCATGGTCGCCATCGCGGGCGAGAGCATCGCCGCGCCTTTCGCCATGCCCCCGACCGTCGCGGCACCGGCGTGCGCGACAGCTTCCTTCGCGACGGTGTCCGTGGTCATGATCGCTCGCGCGGCCGCCGCGCCGCCGTCCGCCGTGAGCTGTCCGCACAGCTTGGGGATCCCGACCTCGACCGCGTCCATCGGCATCGGGAAGCCGATGAGCCCCGTCGAGCAGACCAGGACGTCCTCGGTCGCGATGCCGAGGCCCTGTGCCGTGAGCTCGCACATGCGCGCCGCGTCAC
>DASQHW010000106.1:0-5654 GCA_035631895.1 Acidimicrobiia bacterium
CACGTCGTCGATGCGCTCGCGGAGCTGCCGCTCGAGCGCATCGTCGTGGTCGTCGGGCACGGCGCCGAGTCGGTCACGAAGACCCTGCAGGAGCAGCTCGTCACCGAGGTTCCGGTGGAGTTCGTCGAGCAGCGCGTGCAACGGGGCACTGGCGACGCGGTGAGTGTCGCGCTGACTGTCTTCGACGACCTGGACGCCGAGGACGACATACTCGTCGTGCCCGGGGACGCGCCGCTCGTGCGCGCGGAGACGATCGCGAAGCTCGCGACCGAGCACCGGCTGCAGGACGCCGCCGCGGCGATCCTCACGGCGAAGGTGGGGGAGCCGTTCGGGCTCGGGCGCGTCGTTCGTGACAAGGAAGGTCGCGTCGCGCGCGTTGTCGAGCACAGCGACGCCTCCTCCGACGAACGCGACATCGCCGAGATCAACACGTCGATCTACTGCTTCCGCCGAGGTCTGCTCGCACCGACACTGCGAAGGCTGAGCCCCGAGAACGCGCAGGGTGAGTACTACCTCACCGACGCCATCGGCGTGTTGCGTGACGCGGGACACAAGGTGATCGCGCTCGAGATGGAGGACGCGGCCGAGGCGATCATGGTGAACGATCGCGTGCAGCTCGCCGCGGCCGAGATGGAGCTGCGCGACCGGATCAATCGGATCTGGATGCTCGGCGGCGTGACGATGGTCGACCCCGCGACCACCTATATCGACGCCACTGCCGAGCTCGAGCCCGACGTGCGGCTCCTGCCGGGCACGATCCTCGAAGGCCGCACCATCGTCGGCGCCGGCTCGGTCCTGGGCCCGGACGTCCATCTCGCCGACGTCGTCGTCGGCGAGCAGGTACGCATCTCGAACAGCGTCGCCCGCGAGTGCGAGATCGGTGACCACTGCGAGATCGGGCCGTTCGCATACCTGCGCCCGGGTACGCGGCTCGCGTCCGGCGTCAAGGTCGGCACCTATGTCGAGGTGAAGAACTCCGAGATCGGGGCGGACACCAAGGTGCCGCATCTGTCATATGTCGGTGATGCCGAGATCGGCACCGGTAGCAATCTCGGGGCGAGCACGATCACCGCGAATTACGACGGCGAGCGCAAGCACCGCACGAGGATCGGTGACGGTGTGCACACGGGCGTGCACACATCGCTCGTTGCGCCGGTCGATGTCGGCGACGGCGCCGAGACCGGTGCCGGCTCGGTCGTGACGCACGATGTCGAGCCGGGTCGCCTGGTGAAAGGTGTTCCCGCCCGCGATGCCCGGCCCGTGCGCGAGGATGAGGGCTGATGGAGGTCGTCCCGAAGAAGAGGCTGGTCCTCGTCGCCGGCCGCGCGCACGTCGAGCTGTCGACCGAGGTGGCTGCGCACCTGGGTGTGCCGCTCGGCGAGTGTGTGCTGTCGACGTTCGCGAACGGTGAGATCTACTGCCGGTACGGCGAGAACATCCGCGGCACCGACTTGTTCGTCTTCCAGACGCACGGCGCGGCGATCAACGATTCGCTGATGGAGCAGTTGATCATGATCGACGCCGCGAAGCGCGCGTCGGCGGATCGCATCACGGCCGTCTGCCCGTTCTACGGGTACGCACGCCAGGATCGCAAAGCCGAGGGCCGCGAGCCGATCACCGCACGTCTGGTCGCCGACATGTTGACTGTCGCCGGCGCCGACCGCGTCGTCACGGTCGACTTGCACACCGGTCAGGTGCAGGGCTTCTTCAACTACCCGGTCGACCACCTCACCGCCGTGCCGGTGATCGCCGCGCACCTCGCGGAAACGGTCGACAATGACGCCGTGATGGTGGCGCCCGACGCGGGCGGCGGCAAGCTCGCGCGAAGGTTCGCCGACCGGCTCAGCGCGGACATCGCGTTCATCGACAAGCGCCGGCCCAAGGGCACCCACAATGTCGCGGTCGCGACCGAAGTGGTGGGTGACATCGCGGGCCGCACGTGTGTGATCGTCGACGACATGATCGACACCGCCGGCACCGTGGTGAGCGCCGCGAACCTGCTCATCGACCGCGGTGCGAGCGACGTCTACATCGCGGCGACGCACGGGCTCTTGTCGGGACCTGCCGTCGATCGGTTGAAGAACGCACCGGTGCGTGAGGTCGTCGTCACGAACACCGTGCCGATCTCGGACGAGAAGCGCTTCGATTCGCTCAGAGTGCTCTCGATCGCGCCACTCGTCGGCGACGCGATCGCCGCCGTGTTCGAGGATCGCTCGGTCAGCCAGCTGTTCGACGGCGACAACATGTAGCGATCATGTGACGGCGCGCGTCGTCGCGCGGCCGCCCTCCGCGTGACATAACCTCGATGCTCCATGCGCCGTGCGACTCGAATGTCGATTCTGTGTGCCGTCGTTGCGATCTCTGCGCTCGGCGCGTGCTCGTCGTCATCGTCGTCATCGTCATCGTCGTCCCGCCCTTCCAAAGCCGGCGATCCGATGCCCTGGCCGGCACCGCCGAACCCCATGCAGCTCGCGCAGGCGGCCGGCCTCGTGCCCGAGACAGCCGAGCGCCTCGAGTTCCATGTGCACGCGCATCTCGACGTCTATGTCGACGGGAAGCAGATCGTTGTTCCGGGCGGCATCGGCATCGACCCGAGCGATCCGCAGGTGCACCGTGGCATCATCAGCGGCTTCGCCGCGTACGGTGGCATCACCACGCCGTGCGCCAACCCGTGCATCTCACCGTTGCACACCCATGACGCCACAGGCGTGCTGCACACCGAGTCGGCGACGCAAAAGGAGACCACGCTCGGACAGTTCTTCACGGAGTGGAGCGTCAAGCTCGATCCGAACTGCGTGGGGACATATTGCAAGCCGGCGACGCCGGTTGCCATCTACGTCGACGGTAGGAAATTCGACGGCGATCCGACCACCATCGCCCTCAGCGACCGCAAGGAGATTGCGATCGTGATCGGCAAGGCGCCCCGCGTGATCCCGTCGACCTTCGGCTAGCATCTCCTGTTCGTCGTTCCGTCTCATGAGGATCTCGCGCCATGGCCGACGCCACACTCGCTGCACAACGTCGTTCCGCCTCCGGAAAGGGCGCCGCGGGCCGCGCCCGACGTGAGGGTCTCGTTCCTGCCGTCGTGTACGGGCTCGGCGCGGAGAGCATGCCGGTCAGTGTCCCGTCGCGGGAGCTCGGCCACCTCCTCGCCAGCGCAGCCGGTGCGAACACGCTGTTCACCCTGAAGATCGACGGCAGCGAGCAGCTTGCGCTCGCCCGTCAGATCCAGCGGCACCCGGTCAAGGGCACGCTGTTGCACGTCGACTTCGTGCGCGTGCGCGCCGATCAGACGATCCAGGCCGAGGTGCCCGTCCACCTCACGGGCGACGCGGAGGGTGTGGGCCGCGGGGGTGTGCTCGAGCAGTTCCTCTACACCGTCTCGGTCGAGGCGAAGCCGGCCGACGTGCCGAACTCGCTCGAGATCGACATCTCCGCGCTCGAGATCGGCGACGCGGCACACGTCCGCGACCTGACCGTGCCGGCCGGCGTCGTCGTCGTGAACGAGCCCGACGATGTCCTGGCGCAGATCTCCGCGCCGCGAGTTGCCGAGGAGGAGATCGCCGCGGCCGAGGGCGAAGCAGCCGAGGGCGAAGGCGCCACGGGTGCAGAGGGTGGCGGCGGCGAAGGCGGTGGCGAGAGCGCCGGCGGGGAGTAGCGGCCGGCCGTGCCTGCCGACCTGCTGGTGGTCGGGCTCGGCAACCCCGGCGAGGAGTACGCCAAGACCCGGCACAACGTCGGCGCCGAGGTCGTGGAGCTCTTGGCGCGTCGCCACGGTGTACGGCTGAAGAAGCACCGGCGCGATCGGGCGCTCGTCGGCGACGCGCGAGTCGAGGGGAAGGTCCTGGCGCTCGCGATCCCGCTCACGTGGATGAACGACTCCGGCATGGCCGTCGCCCCGCTGGCGCGACAGTTCGACGTCGGCCCCGAACAGATCGTGATCGTGCACGACGAGCTCGACCTGCCGCCGGCCGCGTTGCGCGTGAAGGTGGGTGGCGGGCTCGCGGGACACAACGGCCTGCGATCGATCAAGCAGCACCTCCACTCCGACGACTTCCTGCGCGTCCGCATCGGTGTGGGGAAGCCGCCGTCGAAGGAGCGTGGCGCGGACCACGTGCTCTCCCGCGTGTCGAAGCGGGCTCGCGAGGAGATGGCCGTGACGATCGAAGAGGCAGCCGACGCGGTGGAGACGATCCTGCGCAGCGGCGTCGACGCCGCCATGAACCAGTACAACACCCGCCCCTGACTCCGCCGGCGAACCACGGACATTCGCCGCGTGGCACGCCCGTTTGGCCCGTGAGTGCGCGTCGGCCGGGCACTGAGCGACCAAACGGCGTCGGTACGATGGATACAGGGAGACCCGGGGTGCGATGCATGCCCCGGGTGTCGACGCGCGTTCGAGAACCGTTCGAGAACCGATGACTCCACCGCTTGCCGATCTGGCCATGTTGCTCGCCGACGATCCGGTCATCGCGACCGCGACCGAGGGCCGCGCGCGCCCGATCGCCGTGCCGGAGCCCGCCCGGGCGTTGTTCGCCGCCACCCTGGCGCGGGCGACGGCGCGCCGCCCGGTCGTGCTCGCGGTCCCGACGGGCGTCGAGGCGGAGCGCGTCGCGGCGGACCTGCGCGAGTACCTCGGCGACGAGGCGGTCGAGCTCTTCCCCGCCTGGGAGACGCTGCCGTTCGAGCGCGTCTCGCCCGCGACCGAGACGATGGGCCGCCGGCTGCGCGTGATGTGGCGGCTGCGGGCCGGTGGCGAACACCTCCCGCAGGCCATCGTCGCGCCGGTGCGCGCGCTCGTGCAGCGACTGGGCCCCCACGTCGAGGATGTCGAGCCGATCACGGTCGCGCCGGGCATGCAGCTCGACCGGGACGAGCTCGTTTCCCGGCTCGTCGCGCTGGGCTACCGGCGCGAGTACCAGGTCGAGGCACGCGGCGAAGTCGCGACACGAGGCTCGATCGTCGACGTCTATCCCGCGACCGGCGATCATCCGGTGCGCATTGATCTGTGGGGCGACGAGGTCGATCGCCTGGCGCAGTTCTCCGTCGCCGATCAACGCTCGACGAGCGCGGCCGGCGAGACGCGGATCTTCCCCGTCCGTGAGCTGCTGCCCACCGACGAAGTGTGCGCGCGCGCCAAGGACCTGCTCCATGCGCAGCCCTGGGGTCGCGAGCAATGGGAACGCCTCGCGGAAGGGGCCACGTTCGACGGCATGGAGTCGTGGCTGCCGTGGCTCACCGCCGAAGAGCACCTCCTGCCCGATCTCCTACCGCCGTCCGCGCTCGTCGCACTCGTCGAGCCCCGCCGGCTCAGGGATCGCGCCCAGGAATTGCTCGACGAGGAAGCGGCGCTCGCGCAGACCCTCGCGACGACGTGGGGTGCCCGGATCGACGACGCGCAGACCCCGCGACTCTCCCTGCCGTTCGACCGGTTGCTCGCGCACACCAAGGCGCAGACGGTCGCGGTGCTCGCGGCGCCCGATCAGCCCGAGACACGGGTGCTCGCCGCGAGCGGATTCGACCCCGTGGTCGGCGACGTCGAAGGCCTCGCGCGTCGCTTCAACGCGCTGAAGGCGGAGGGCTATCGGGTCGTCGTCGCGGCGGAGGGAACCGGCTCCAAGGCGCGCATCGAGGAGATGCTGGTTGCCGAGGGC
>DASQHW010000107.1:0-4552 GCA_035631895.1 Acidimicrobiia bacterium
ACCCGATGGGCTGGGGAACACTCGGTTTCGCGCTCCCGGCTGCCATCGGCGCGTCGATCGCCGCGCCCGCAGTCGCCTTCATCGGCGACGGCGGCGCGCTCTTCGCACTCGGCGAGCTCTCCGCGCTGGCGGCACTTGGCACCGCCTGCACGGTCGTCGTCGTCGACGACGGCGGCTACGGCATGCTCCGCTTCGGCGCGCATCCGACCGCTTCCAACGAGCTGCCACCGGTCGATTTCGTGGCGATCGCGCGGGCGTTCGGCATCCCGGCCTCGAACGTCGAGGGCACGGGGCCCGAGTACGCCAAGGCGCTCGCGCAGGCCGTGGAAACCGGCGAGCCGCATCTGCTCCACGTGCGCGCGCGATTGCACCCACCCGTCACGACCACACCGTTCTGGCCGATCAAGGATGACACGCGATGAGCACGACGCCACTCCCCGCACGCGAGGATCTCTCGACCGGTCCCGTGCCCCTGTTGCGAACGGAGCTCCCGGGACCGCGCGCGCGGGCACTCATCAGCCGCGACCGCGCGGTGACGAGCACGTCTCTCACGCGTGTGCACCCACTGGTCCCCGCACGCGCGTCCGGTTGCGTGATCGAAGACGTCGACGGCAACCGCTTCCTCGATCTCAATGCCGGCATCGCGGTGACGGCAACCGGACACTGTCACCCGCACGTCGTCGACGCGATCGACCGGCAGAGCCGTGCGCTGATCCACTACTGCTCGAGCGATTGGTATGTCCCCGCCTATACCGAGCTGTGTGAGCGGCTCGCGGCGATCGCACCGACGACCGCGCCAGCACGCGTGTTCCTCGGGAATTCCGGCACGGAGGCCGTCGAAGCGGCGATCAAGCTCGCGCGCCACGCCACCGGCCGGCAGAACGTCATCGCCTTCCATGGTGCGTTCCACGGCAGATCGCTCGGCAGCCTCTCGCTCACGGCGAGCAAGGCGCGCTACCGCGGCGGGTTCGGCCCGCTCCTGCCAGGCGTGTTCCATGCGCCGTACGGCGAGCCGGGCGCGATCGAGGCAACCATCTTCAGGCACCTCACCCGTCCCGAGGACGTCGCGGCGATCTTCGTGGAACCGATACAGGGCGAAGGCGGCTATGTGGTCCCGCCGCCCGGCTGGCTCGCAGAGCTGCGCGCCTTGTGCGACGCGCACGGCATCCTGCTCGTCGCCGACGAGGTGCAGACCGGCATCGGCCGGACCGGCCGCATGTGGGCGGTCGAGCACGAGGGCATCGAGCCGGACGTGCTGCTCTCGGGCAAGGGATTGGCGTCGGGTCTTCCGCTGTCGGCGCTGATCGCGCGCGGCGACGCCATGCAATGGGAACCGGGGATGCACGGCTCCACATTCGGCGGCAACCCCGTCGCGTGTGCGGCCGCACTTGCCACCCTCGACCTCGTCGAAGGTGGGCTCGTGCATCGTGCCGCCGAGATGGGCACGTACCTCATGACCCGGCTCGGCGACCTGCGCGATCGCCATCACGTGATCCGCGCCGTCCGCGGCCGCGGCCTGATGATCGGTGTCGAGCTCGCCGGCCACGAAGAGGCGGTATACGTGGAGCAGGAGGCGTTCCGCCGGGGGCTCGTCACGCTCACCGCGGGTGAATCCGTGCTGCGCCTCTCGCCCGCGCTCGTCGTCACACGGGAGCAGATCGACGTCGCGGTCGACATCCTCGACGGTGTTCTCGCGACAATGGCAACGTGACCACGCTCGAAACCGTCGACGATCTGCTCGCCCTGCTGGGGCGGGGCAGCGAGGTGTTCGACGAGCCGCGCGTCGACGGGCTCTCGCACGCCCTCCAGTGCGGCGCGCTCCTCCGCCTGGAACATCCCTCCGACCCCGAGCTCGCCGTGGCCGGTCTCGTGCACGACGTGTCGGACATCGCGGACCCGGCGGATCACCGCGAGCACGACCGCCGGGGCGCGTTGCTCGTGGCACCCCTGCTGGGTGCACGCGTGGCGCGCCTGGTCGGTGCGCACGTCGTCGCAAAGCGGTATCTCGTTGCGACGGATCACGCGTATCGATCGCGGCTGAGCGAGCGGAGCATCGAGACGCTCGCGGCGCAAGGTGATGCGCTCGACGAGCGGGAGCGCTTGCAACTCGCGTCCGACCCCGAGATCGACGCGATCCTCGCATTGCGACGCGCCGACGAACGCGCGAAGGACCCGCACGCGAAGGTTCCCGGCCTCGACAGCTGGCGGCCCCTTCTCGCGCAGGTCGCCGAGAGCAGCAGACCGTGAGCGGGCCGGCCGAGCCGTTCGACGTCGTCGTCGTCGGCGGCGGCCACAACGGGCTCGTCGCGGCCGGCCTGCTCGCACGGCGAGGCGCGCGGGTCACGGTGCTCGAACGGCGCGGGCAGGTCGGCGGCGCCGCGATCACCGAACAGCCCTTTGGCCCTGCGTACAAGGTCACCGCCCTGTCGTACGTCGTGAGCCTCATGCCGCCGACGATCGTGCGCGAGCTCGCGCTCGACCGTCACGGCTACAAGGTGTATCCGCAACACGGCTACTTCGTGCCGTATCGGGACGGCCGCAGCCTGCAGATGCCGGAGGACGCGGTCCGCAGGCGCCGGCAGATCGAGCAGTTCTCCGACAGAGATGCCGACGCGTACGAACGATGGGACGCGTGGCTCGGGGGGCTCGCCGAGGTGCTCGGTCCGCTGCTCACCACGATCCCGCCGCGCGTCGGTTCCCGCCGGCCCGGTGACCTGCTCGAACAAGGCCGCCTGGCGTGGCGCCTCCGCGGGCTCGGAGTGCGCGGCACTGCCGACGTGACGCGGCTGTTCACGATGAGCATCTCCGACCTGCTCGACGAGTATTTCGAATCGCCGCAGATGAAGGGCGTGCTGTCGGTCAGCGGCGTGATCGGCACGTGGGCCGGCCCGCGCTCGGCCGGCACTGCCTACGTCATGGCGCACCACAAGATCGGTGACGTGGGGGACGGACAGCTCGGCACCTGGGGCTTTCCCGAAGGCGGGATGGGCGGCGTCACCCGCGCATTGCGAAGCGCCGCCGAAGCGAACGGTGTCGTGGTCCGCACCGACACCCCGGTCGCGCGTATCGACGTGCGGAACGGACGGGTGTGCGGCGTCACGCTCGTCTCGGGCGAGGAATTGCATGCCGATGTCGTGGTGGCGGCGACCCATCCGAAGATCACCTTCGGCGAGCACGTCGATCGGTCGGAGCTCCCCGGGGAGTTCGTCGAACGGATCGACCGCTGGAAGACGCGCAGCGGCACGGTGAAGGTCAACGTCGCCGTCGATCGTCTTCCCGAGTTCACGGCGAAACGCGGTTTCGACCCCGAGGTGCACGGCGGCACGATCGTCCTCGCGGAGTCGCTCGACGACGTCGAGCAGGCGTTCCAGGACGCGGTCGCCGGACGCGCTGCCGCGCTGCCGTTCGCCGATGTCTGCATCCCTTCGGTCTTCGATCCCACGCTGGCCCCCGAGGGTCATCACATCGTCTCGATGTTCACCCAATGGGTGCCGCACACGTGGGCATCGAAGCCGGATCCGCAGGAGCTCGATGCGTACGCGGACCGCGTCGTCGCACGCATGGACGCCGTCGCGCCGGGCTTCGCCGACTCGATCCTCCACCGCCAGGTCATCGGGCCGTATGAGATGGAGCACGAATACGGGCTCGTCGGCGGCAACATCTTTCACGGCGAGCTGTCGCCCGATCAGATGTTCCACATGCGGCCTGCACCCGGCTACGCCGACTTCCGTACGCCGATCGTGGGCCTCTACCAGGCGAGCAGCGCGACGCACGGGGGCGGCGGCGTCACCGGCATCCCCGGCCTGCACGCAACCGGTCAGATCATGCGCGATAGACGGAGACGTGGAAGGCGCTCGCGTCGGTGAACGGCTGCTTGTCGAACGATGCGTAGCGTGCTTCGAGCGTGAGCCCGGCGAGCTGAGCCATCAGGTCGAGCTCGGGCGGCCACGCGTAGCGCAGCCTCGTGTGCACGAGGCGAATGCCGTGCTCGGTGATGCGCATCTGCGTCGCGTCGAGTCGTTGTTCGAGGCGTTCGTACGTGGCCGCGTCGAGCCGCACCCGATCGAGACCGGCCTCGCGGACACTCACATGCGACCCTGCCTCGATACGCGACACGTCGGGCACGAAGGCGTGCAGGAGGAACCGGCCACCCGGCACGAGGTGCTTCGCGACGTTCCGGAAGCAGCGAACCTGTGCCTCTTGGCTCGTCAGCATGAAGAACGTGTTGAACACGACGAACACGAGCGCGAACTGCCCTTCGACCGGGACGTCGGCCATGTCGCCGATGGTCACCGGGATCGTGTCGCCGCCCGGCTTGGCGCGCATGCGTTCGACGATCGCGGGAGAGGCATCGACACCGTGCACCTCGACGCCGAGCGCCGCGAGGGGCAGGGCGACGCGTCCGGTGCCGATGCCGAGCTCCAGTGCGCGGCCGCCGGCCGCCAGCTCCGCGAGCAGCGCGGCTTCGGGCCCGGGGTCGCCGAGCTTGTACCACTCGTCGTAGACGTCGGCGACACGCTCGCCGTAGGTTTCCGGTCCGTATTCCACCCGC
>DASQHW010000108.1:0-4054 GCA_035631895.1 Acidimicrobiia bacterium
CGTGAGCACGGTCCAGCACCTTCTGACCTATGCCTCACCCGAAGAATGGCGCGACCCTGCCGCGCGGATGCTCGAAGCGATCAAAGACATCGCAGACCCGGCCCTCGAGGCACACGCCCACATGGTCATGTCCCATTGCTACGAGCTCCTCGGCGAGGTCGACCTCGCCGAGGCCGAGGCCGAGCAAGCCGTGAGGATCGCGCGAGACGGCGAAGAGCACGCAATGCACGCGCTGGCACTCTTCAACTTTGCGGCCTTCTACCAGTCCGTCCCGAAGTTCGATTCCTGCGTGAAGCGTCTCGACGAGGTCGACCACCTCGTCGAGCAATACGGCCTTCGGCGGTACCTGCTGCCGGCGCGCTTCCTGCGTGCGCTCGTCACCGCACTCGAGGGCGCGATCGAAGACGCAAACGCGATGATCGCGGCAGTCGAACAGGTACCCGCGGAGGGATACGACGCCTGGTTCCGAGCCACCGTCCGATCGCTGACCCACCTCTTCGCAGGTGAATACGCGGACGCACTCGCAGTGCTGGATCCGGCCGCAGTGGGCGTTGCCGCGCCGAACGACCCGGAGCGTGTCATCGACCGTGCGATGCAACAGGCCGACGCACACGTCTGGATGGGCGACATCGAGCGCGCGCGTCACGCGGTCGACATCGGCGAGGCGGCGGTCGCGCGCAACGCCGACACCTACTGGCACGGGTGGCTCGCGATGGTCGCCATGCGAGTCGAGGCGGATGCCGCCGTACAGGCAACCGCATCGCGGAGACTCGATCTCATCGAGCTGAGCAAGTCGCGCGCCGATGCAATCGTCGCAACATGGAAGGCGGCCGTCGCGAATCGTCGCACGCTGCTCCCGCTCGAGCGGGCCTACTCGGCGGCACTCGATGCCGAGCTGGCGCGCCTCACCGGTGAGGATGTCATCAACTGCGCACACGTTGCCGCTGCCGCCTTCGACCAGATCGAGATGCCCTATTACGCCACGTACTTCCGGTGGCGCGAAGCAGAAGCCTTGTTGGCGGAAGGCCGCGTGCCGGCCGCGACCGACCTCCTCCGTCATGCACGCGGTGACACCCGTTCGCACGGGTTCGCCGGCCTCGACGCGGCGGTGACACAGCTCGCCCGCACGCACCAGCTTCGCCTCGGGGTCGGTCGTACGACCATCGACGGCGACGAGCCGCTGTCGGCGCGCGAGCTCGAAGTCCTGCACCTGATGGTCGAAGGACGAACCAACCCCGAAATTGCCGGCGCCCTCTTCATCACCCGGCGCACTGCTGCCGCGCACGTCTCCAGCATCATGCGCAAGCTCGGCTCGACGTCCCGTGTAGAAGCGGTATCGGAGGCTCACCGCCGCGGCGTCGCCTGAACAACACCGACAGATGGTTCGACGAGAGAGAAGGTGACGTGGGCGCGGTGTGGATGCTGGCGAGAGTGGACGTGCGGCGTCGATGGCGTGGCAGCGTCATCCTCGTGCTGCTCGTCGGCATCGTCGGTGCCATCGTGCTCTCGACCGTTGCCGGGGCGCGCCGGAGCGACGCCGCGCTGGGGCGTTTCATCAGCTACAGCCGGGCGTCGAGCATGGAGCTCGATGTGCCGGACCCCATGCCCGCCGAGCTCGGGGCGTTTCGTCGCGTCCCCGGCGTGGCGGATGTGGCAGAGCTGCACGCGTACGCCCTCACTCCCGTCGGCCGACCCAATCTGGCGATCGCCGCTTCGGTCGACGGAAAGCTCGGCACCGTCGTCGACCGGGCTCGCCTCGTCGCGGGCCGCCGCGCCGATCCGGCGGTGGCGGACGAGATCAACATCGGCGAAGGGCTCGCTGCGCAGGCGCACATCGGATTGGGCGGTCACCTCGATGCCGCATCGATGACGCCCGCCCAACTCCAGCAGATGTTCGGCGGCCACGAGCCCGGGCCGCCGGCCGGCCCGTTCCTGCGGCTGCGCGTCGTCGGCATCGTGCGCCGCCCACTCGACCTCGGTGATCGTGCGGCGTCGGGCGGCGTCGTCGTGATGACGCCGGCATTCGACGTTGCCTACCGCAATCGCATCGCCGTCTGGAGCACCGTGCTGCGGATCCGCACACGCAACGGCGCGGCCGACGTGCCGCGCGTCACGGCCGCGGCGCGCAAGCTGTGGGGGGCGTCGCCGAACTTCTCGGCGCGGGACGTCGCGGCGGAGAGCCAAGGCGCTTCCGGCGCGATCAACGTGCTCACGATCGCCCTGTGGATCTTCGCCGGAGTCGCCGCCATCGCGGGTGCAGTCGCGATCGCGATCGTCCTGTCGCGCGAGATCGAGCAGGTGAGTGTCGAGCAATCGACCCTGGGGGCCCTCGGTCTCACTCGCCGCCAAAGCGTCCTGACGAGCGGCCCACGGGCATTGCTGGTCGCGGGAGCCGGGGCGCTGGTGGCGACGGTCGGCGCCGTGGCCTTGTCGCCGTTGTTCCCGTTCGGGATCGCGCGCCGGGCCGATCTCGGCCCGGGCGTGCACTTCGATTGGGCGGTGCTCGCGTCGGGCATCCTCGTCCTTGCCGGTTTCGTGCTCCTGATCGCGTTGCTCGCGGCAGTGCGCGCGTCTGGTGCGTCCACAGTCGATCGGCCGCGGGAGACGCGCCGGTGGCGACCGACGATCGTCGAGGCAGCAGGGAGTCTCGGTTTGCGTCCGCCGGTGACGAACGGCCTGCGCATGGCGCTCCACCCCGGGAACGGCGAGACGGCGGTCCCGGTGCGCTCGGCGTTCTTCGGCGCGGTGTTCGGGGTCGCCGGAGTCATCGCGGTCCTCGTGTTCGCGTCCGGCCTCGACCACCTCGTGAATACGCCCCGGCTGTACGGCTGGACGTGGGACTTCAAAGCTCCCGACGACAGCCACACGACGGCATGCAACCGGACCGACTTCGGGCTCACATCGGTACCGGGTGTGACCGACGTCGCGGCGGTGTGCTACCAGGACATACAGGTCAACGGGCGCCCGGTGACGGGATGGGGGTTCACGCACGTGCGTGGCACGATCGACCCCGAGATCGTGGCCGGCCGCGCACCGCAGGGCCCGGCAGAGGTCGCGCTCGGCGCGGTGACCCTGCGCGCGATGCACGCGCATGTCGGCGACATCGTGCACGGCACGGGACCCAATGGGACACACGACTACCGCGTGGTCGGGCGTGTCGTGCTGCCGTTGCTCCAGGACGGCAATGTGCAAGCGCTCGCTGACGGCGCCGCCTTCAGTGGCGAGGGCTTCGCGTTGATCTCGACCGACACCAACACGACGCGATATCTCCTCGGCCGCTTCGCGCCCGGTACCGACCGCGCGGCGACCATTCGCAGGATCAATGCGATCCCACAGCTCGATCCCCCGAACGCCACGACGCTTGCGTACGTGGGCGATCACGGCGTCGCCGGACCGAAGCTTCCGCCCGAGATCGACCGGCTCCGTAAGATCGGCGCGTTCCCGCTCGCGCTCGGCGCGCTCCTCGCGACCCTGGCAACCGTCGCGGTTGCACATGCGCTCCTCGCGGGCGCGCAACGCCGTCGCCGTGAGCTCGCGGTGCTCAAGACCCTTGGGTTCGACCGACGACAAGTGCGTGCCACGGTCGCGTGGCAGGCGATGACGCTCGCGACCGTCGGCCTCCTCATCGGTATCCCGTCCGGTGTGCTCATCGGAAGCCTCGTGTGGCGCGCCGTCGCCACCGACGTGGGAGTCACGACGACTCCGTTCGTGCCGGCGCTCGCGTTCGTGCTGACGATCCCTGCCGTGCTCGCAGGGGTCAACCTCATCGGCTTCTTCCCCGGCCGTGCTGCCGCGCGTACGCGGGCGGCCGTCGCGCTCGCGACAGAGTGAGCAGCAACCGATCACCTTGGAGGCATCGTGGCGGCATACGTGATCTACCAGGGCGAGGTGCTCGACCCGGAGCGCTATGAGGAATACAAGACCTTGGCCGCTGCGAGCATCATCGCGGCGGGGGGCAGGTACGTCGTGCGCGGCGGCGACGTGCAGGTGCTCGAAGGTGACGCGCCCGCAGGAAGAACCGTCGTGCTGGAGTTCCCGACGAGACAAGCCGCGA